>CAVHNT010000013.1:752-17897 GCA_963637565.1 bacterium | reverse complement strand
GTATCATCCACAAAAGAACATCAATACATTTCAACTGATAGAAATGATAATTAAAAATTAATATAGTATGAGGGGGAAACAAAATGAAAAGAATTTTAACAGCAATGGGAAATGTAACACTCAATAATGAGTTAAAAAGATATAGTGAATATGAAGTTAATGAACAAGACTTGTTTTATCAAGATGCAGTGATAGATTTGATTACAGAAGAAGAATATGATGTGCTGATTGTTAGTGCACTTTTGCAAGGTCAGTCAGAATTTTCAGATTTTTTAGAAAAGATAAGGAGACTAAATAATCAGATAAGAATAATTGTTGTCACTGATGAAATAACAACAGAATTAAAGATGAAACTTAATGAAGAAAAAATCATTGATGTTTTTAAAGATAGTGATGTTGAAATTAGGGATATAATCGATTCAATAAATAGAGAAGAACCTTTACGAAAAAGATGTGCTATTGTTAAAGAAGATGAGAAAAAATATTTTTTATCGAATCAAGTTTACAGTGAAATGTCGAAGACACCTACATTTCATGATAAGAAAGTTCAAAAGCAAGAGATAATAGCTATTAGTGGGATAAATGGAGCAGGTAAATCAACAGTTGCATGTAATCTCTCAAAAGTTCTTTCTACTAAAACGTCTGCTCGAGTATTATTAGTGGATTTGGATACTTTAAATGGAAATATGGAAGAAATATTAGAAATAAATAAGATACCTCAAAATGTGAAAATCGCAATAGATGAGAACAAAAAATGTGGACTAAATTATGCTGTGGAACTAATCAATAAAAACAGATTTGATGCAAACGTATTTGAAGAATTAGTTATTAACATTGGAAATGTAGATGTTTTAACGGGTAATACGTCATTGCATTATTGTCAAAATGTATTAAATGAAAAACATTATAATGCCATATTAGAATGTGCTAAAGAAAAGTACGATTTTGTGATAATTGATACAAGTAGCAACATATTTTTAGATTCTACTAAGTGGGCTTTAAAGCAAGCAAATAGGATTATGTTTGTTGTTGAAAATAATTACATATCTATGAAAAAGGCAACTCAACTTATAAATGTTATTACTGGTTTATGGGGTGTTTGGAAAGAAAAAATAGAGATAATAGTAAACAAAGAATCAACAAGAGGAATAGAATGCGAAGTAGTAAAAAAGATACTAGAAGGATATGAACTTATAGGAAGAATAAAGTATGCAGAAGAAAATGTAGAGGTTTCATATTCGAAGATTTTAGAAACGATAAATTACATTCCAAAAGTGAGTATATTGAGTAGATTTTTTGCAAATAAACATCAAGAAGTAATTGAAAGTAATCGAGTACCATTAAGTAGAAAGGCAGGTGCAATCAATGTTAATTAATCCATTGAAAAATGACGTTACGAATTATGAAACCAATAATAAAAGTATGGGAAAGAGAGAAGTTATAAATGATATTATAGGATTTCTTATAAATAATTATTCGGAATATCTAAGTGATGTTGATGTTAATAGAAAATTCGTTGAGAATCTAGTTAAAGAAAAAGTTTACTCCGACTACGCTGATATGAATACAGATTCAACAATTAATGATATATTAAATAGACTTTTTGGATACCACATACTTCAAAAGTACATAGATGATCAAGAGGTAACAGACATAAGAGTGACTAGATTTGATAATATTATTATAAAAAAGAATGGCGTCTGGGAAATAACAGGAGACACATTTTATAATGAAGAGGAATTTTTAAATTTTGTTAGATATTGTGTATTAAAGAATAACGGAAAAATCACTACAGAGACTCCTATTGTAATTGTAAGTGATAGAAAAAATAATCTCAGAATAGAAGCTGGAATTGAGCCTGTCAATATTTCGTCTCCTAATTTGGTTATAAGAATACATAGACCAGAAAATATAAAGACTATGGAAGAACTTTTTACAACTGATATAGAAATGTTTAACCTCGAGATTTATAAATTTTTAATAAATGCTATTAAAGCGGGTGGAAATATAATAATAAGTGGAAAAGGTGGCAGTGGAAAAACCACACTTATGAGAAATTTGATAAATAAAATTCCTCAAGACTTGTCTATAACATCTAATGAGGAAACTGCTGAGTTATACAGCACGCATCCAAACATAATACAAAGAGAAATTTTGAAAAATAGGAATGATGATAAGAATATAACCCTTGCACAGCTTACAGCACATTCACTAGTAATGTCAAATGATGTGGTAGTTATTGGAGAATTAAAAGGTGAAGAAGCAATGGTATTTTTTGATGCTGTTTCAACGGGGCATAGAGGATATGCTACGGTACATTCAGATAGCAGTTTAAACACAATAGATAGACTTGTAACACTTATGAAGCGAGACTCAAAAGCACAAAGTTATACAGATAAATATTTAAGAAAACTTTTGTCTATGTCTGTGGATTTAGTAATATTTATGAAAAACTTTAAAATACATGAAATTTCTGAAGTAATGTATAACAAAGAAACTGATGATGTTGAGTACAATACACTTTTTAAATTTGAAACAGAAAAATATGAGGCAGGAAAGTCTTTAGGAAAATTTGTTACTCTAAATGAGCCTATAGGGAGAATAAAAGAAAAGATAGAATTAAGTTGTTAAAGGAGAAAAAATGGAAAATATAGTGTTGTTAATAAGTATTTGCTTCTTTTCGTATGAACTTGTCAAGCATTTCATGAATCAAAAAGTATTATTAAAAGTAAATCAATATATAACAAATAAAAGTGAAAAATATTATGATGAATATATTAAAAGGCTAGAAAAAAACCAAAAAGTAGATTTAAAAGAAAGATTGAATTTGATATATAGAATAAATTTAATTATTGAAAAAGCAGGAATACAAAGAGGAGTTTTGATTAATTCTGTAACACTAATGTTATATAGTGTTTTGGGCTTTTTGCTCGCATATAGTATATTCTTTAGATTTTTTGGTATTGGTATGCTTTCGGCAATAATATCAATTCCGTTTTTATTTTTACCTGTTGGAATTATAAAACTAATTGGTTCTAATAAAAATGAAAAACTAGAAAAAGTGTTTTTAAATTTTCTGTTACAATTAAAGAATTACACTAAAATAAACAACGATATAATAGATGCATTTAAGCAAGTGGAAACAATTGAGCCATTGCAATCATACATAAATAAGTTTAACATTGAAATAAATAGCGGTGTGAGATTTGAAAAAGCAATTGAACATATAAAAGAAAAGGTTTCAGTAAATAAATTTAAAGAGTTCTTTTCAAATGTACAGTATTGTTACTTATACGGAGGAAGCTTTACAGAGTTAATTGATAAAAATTATGAGATAATATCAGAAGTTCAAGAAGAAAAAAATAAAAGAAAACAAGAAACTAAAGGTGCAAGACTTTCCCTTTTTATATTAATCTTTTTAGATATTTATGTGTATCTAGTGTATATAAATAGCAACTATGAAAACTACTTGATTATGCAAAAAAGTTTTTTTGGCACATTAATCCTATATTGGAATTTTATAAGTATGCTATTGCTTATGTTATTATCATCAAGGGTAAAAAAATTAGATTATTAAGGAGGATATGAAAATTAATATAGATTTAGATTTAGCTTCCAATAATAGAAAACTAACAAATGAGAAAAAATTGGAAAATAATAAAATAAATAATCAGTTAAATGAAACTTTGGAAAGTACTAGTACAATACTTAAGACATCGTTGCAAGATAACAATCAAATGGATATTAAGAGCATTAAAAACGAAAAAGGCATAAAAGAAGAAAATAAGATAATGCAAGCCCAATCAAATAATGCTGATAAGGCTGTAGATACTAAGAATAAATCCAAAATAAAAATGGTGTTGAAATCTGTTTATAAAATAGGAGAAGAATTTATTGACTCTATGGCTAGAAAGATATTAAAGGAAAAATTTAAATGGAACTTTTCAGTGTACAATGATGGAAAAGATGCTTTTAAGTCAATAAAAGAGAAAGACTATAAGAACTTTATAAAAAAAGGAACTGATTCAATATTATACACAATTAAGAAGATTCCAAGTAGCACCAAAAGAGTAATAAAGAACACTAAAAATAAAGCTATTGATGAAGTGTTCTCTTGGGGTAAAGAATAGGCAGAAAATAGAGGAAAAAAGCCAAAATTCACTTGCAATAAAAAGTCTGATTTAGTATAATTTAGTTGTGTTTGAACGAGTTTTAAACAGTACAAATTTTACGAAAGTTGGGATAAAAAATGGAAGAAAATGCAAAAAAAATAATTAAAGTTGACATAGAAAAAGAAATGAAAAAATCATATATTGACTATGCCATGAGTGTAATTGTATCCAGAGCACTTCCAGATGTTAGAGATGGTCTAAAACCAGTTCATAGAAGAATCTTATATGCAATGGATGGACTTGGACTAACACCAGAAAAACCATTCAGAAAGTCAGCATATATTGTTGGTGAAGTTATGGGTAAATATCACCCACATGGTGATGCTTCTATATATGATGCTTTAGTAAGAATGGCACAAGACTTTTCTTTGAGATATAGAATAGTAAATGGTCATGGTAACTTTGGTAGTGTCGATGGTGATAGCCCTGCTGCAATGAGGTACACTGAAGCAAAGATGCCAAAACTTGCTGTTGAAATGCTTGCAGATATAGATAAAAATACTGTAGATTTCATGCCAAACTATGATGAAAAATTGATGGAACCTACAGTACTACCTGCAAAGATACCAAATCTTCTAGTAAATGGTTCATCAGGTATTGCGGTAGGTATGGCTACTAATATACCACCACATAATTTAACAGAGGTAATTAATGCAATTATTAAACTTATAGAAGAGGATAATGTAACAGATGAAGATTTAATGGCAGAAGTAAAAGGACCTGATTTTCCAACAGGAGGATTAATATTAGGTAGAGAGGGCATTAGAGATTGTTACAAAACAGGTAGAGGCAAGATTACGGTGCGTGCAAAAGCTGAAATCGAAGAGCACGGAAATGGAAGATATAGAATAATTGTAACAGAATTACCATATCAAGTTAATAAAGCGAGATTAATTGAAAATATAGCAGATCTTGTTAAAGATAAGAGAATAGATGGAATATCAGATTTAAGAGATGAATCAGACCGTGAAGGTATGAGAATTGTAATAGAGTTAAAAAGAGATGCAAATGCAAATGTTGTATTGAATCAATTGTATAAAAACACACAAATGCAAGATACATTTGGTGCTATTATGCTTGCACTTGTTGATAATAAGCCTAAGATATTGACATTAAGACAAATGTTAGAATGCTACATTGATCACCGAAAAAATGTAATTGTTAGAAGAACAAAATTTGATTTGGATAAGGCTTTGGCAAGAGCTCATATTTTAGAGGGATTGAAGATAGCACTTGATTATATTGATGAAGTTATTGCAATAATTCGTGCTGCTTATGATGATGCACAGGAAAGACTTATGAAAAGATTTAATCTTACTGAAATACAAGCAAATGCTATTTTGGAAATGAAATTAAGAACTTTATCAGGTTTGCAAAGAGAAAAAATTGAAGAAGAGTATGAGCAATTAATGAAACAAATCGAAAGATTTAGAGCAATACTTGCAAGCGAAAAATTGGTTTGTGATATTGTTAGAGATGAGTTGTTGGAGATTAAAGCAAAATATGGTGATGAAAGAAGAACACAAATTGTTGCAGCAGAAGGTGAATTTGAAGCAGAAGATTTAATAAAAGAGGAAACAACAGTTGTAGCTCTTACACACTTTGGATATATAAAGAGAGTACCTATAAGTACCTATAAAACCCAAAGAAGGGGTGGAAGAGGCATAACAGGAATTCAAACAAGAGAAGAAGATTTTGTTGAACAACTATTTGTGACATCTACACATGACATGATAATGTTCTTTACTAATAAAGGTAAAGTATATAGATTAAAAGGCTATGAAGTACCAGAAGCAGGAAGAACTGCAAAGGGTACAGCGATAGTAAATTTACTTCAACTTGATGGTGACGAAAAGATTACAGCAGTTATACCAATTCACGCTTTTGCTGAAGGACAATATCTATTAATGGCTACAAAAAATGGTATTATAAAGAAAACAAATTTAATGGAATACAACAGTTCAAGAAAAGTAGGACTTCAAGCAATATCATTAAAAGATGATGATGAATTGATTGATGTAAGGCTTACAGATGGCGAAAGAAACATTGTAATGGTTACTCATGAAGGTATGAGTATAACATTCTCAGAGACAGATGTTAAATCAGCTGGTAGAATTGCACAAGGTGTTATTGGTATTAGACTTGATAATGATGACTATGTTGTTGGAATGGAACCAATATATAGCGATAAAGGATACCTACTTGCAATAACAGAACACGGTTTCGGTAAGAGAACAGAACTTACAGAATATAGAGTTCAAACTAGAGCTGGAAAAGGTGTAATAACATATAAAACGACACCAAAAACTGGAAAAGTCGTTGGAATAAAAGTTGTTAATGATGATGATGAAATAATGTTGATTACAGACAATGGAATTATCATTAGACTTGAAGTTGAAAATATTAGTGTGTTAGGACGTTCAACTCAAGGTGTTACATTGATGAGGACAAATGATGGAGGAAAAGTTGTTAGTATTGCAAAAGTAACATCAGAGGACGAAATTGCTGAAACAGAAGAATAATGAAAAATAGAAAATCTACTAATCAATTTTAGTGAGAAGATAAAAATATATTTTGTTTTAAAATAATGTATCAGGAAGGCTTTTAACGTGAAAACTTTAAATACATCAAGTTTGTTTTAAACCTTCCTGATATAAGAAAGAATGGAAATCTTTGTTCATCATTCTTTCAATCCTCAAGCGTTCTCGCTTAAAAGAAAGAAAATCACTCGTATAAATTAAAATTTTTTATGCAATAGGAAAGAAAATTAATACATAAAAGGTTGCAAATTTGTTACTTTCCTATTGAATAAAAAAGAGCTACTTATATGTAGCTCTGAATGTAAAATTCAAATATCTATTTATATTCTACGTCATATTTGCTCATCCATATTCCCGTGTTATTTTTAAAGCTATCTGGGACAGTAAACCCATTTTTTGTATAATCATTTAAAACGTTACTATATATAATTTCACCAGCAGAATTTGTAGAATACCTTGGAATCCAAACAAGCATACTTCCATTATTAGTAACGACTTTTCCCTCTAATTCTGAAAGTGATACTGAACGAATTTCAGAATTTGTATATCCTGAAATCGTGATATCATCCATAAGCATGACATTTGCCCAAATTTTGTTTTGCGAAGAATAATCATACCATTCAGAATCTTCAGAATTTGTTATTACCCAAGAACCATTCAAGTTTTTTACTGGAATCATTCCTGAAATAAGAATAGGTTTATTAACGCCTTTTACTGCATCATAAGTATTTGATAATTTTGAAGTTGTATTTCCAGTAATTGCGCTTCGTACTTCTTCTGAATCATAATATGTCTTTCCGTTATAAACAATTGGTGATATAGAGACAACTTCGCTTGTTTCATAATTTACTATATAAACATTTTTTACACTTTCTAAACTTAAATCTGAAAAATTTCCGTCTTCTAATTTATACCAATTATCACCATAACTTATATTTTGTATTTTTATAGGGTTTGAATCACTTAAAGGTGTTCCAATGAGTGGATATAATGATGCATTCAATTTATTCAATAAAGCACGCTGTGAAACAGCCTCACTAACATCTAAAATTTCATTATAAGATATTGTATCTGTAGCTATATCTATGTTTTTTGATACTCCGTAATAAATTGATATACTGGTGATTATCAAGATTAAAATTATCGTAATAACTAACGACATAAGTGAAATACCTTTATTATTTTTCATAGTAGTCCTCCTTTGTATACATGAATATTATAACATTATCAATGATTTTTGAAAATCTAAAATTAAAAATTTAAAATTAAATATTAAATTTAGAAAGGAAAGTGGAGTATGTTATCAACTACATACAGCATGTCTTTAAACGGCTTAAATGGTTATCTTGTTAAAGTAGAGGTGGATATAAATTTAGGCATGCCCTCATGGGAAATTGTTGGGTTACCAGATGTGAGCGTGAGAGAATCTAAAGAAAGAGTGAGAACGGCAGTTAAAAATTCGGGATATGATTTTAAAAGTAAAAAAATTGTAATTAATCTTGCTCCTGCTTATACTAAGAAAGAAGGATCTTCTTTTGACCTACCAATAGCGGTTGGCATATTGAAAAACGTTGGTATAATAAATTTTGAAAAAATAAGTGAATATGTTTTTATTGGTGAACTTTCGTTAGACGGAAAAGTAAATAGAGTAAATGGAGTACTTCCAATGTGCATAGAGGCTTATAAACTTGGCATAAAGAAAGTAATAGTTCCTTTTGAAAATAGATTTGAAGCTGGTGTTGTAAAAGGACTTGAAGTATATCCTGCTACTACATTAACGGAGGTAGTGGAACATTTAAATGGTATAGAAGTGATTGAAAATTTTATAGTGGATACAGATAATTTATTCTCAAATGTACCTTATGATAATATTGATTTTTCGGATGTTATGGGACAGGAGAATGTTAAACGAGCTTTGGAAATAGTTGCGGCAGGTGCTCATAATTGCTTGTTGATAGGCAGTCCTGGTTCAGGTAAAACTATGTTGTCTAAGAGACTTACTACAATACTACCGGATTTGACTTTTGAAGAGTCTTTGGAAGTTACAAAGATACATAGTATAGCAGGAGTTTTACCGAGCGATAAACCATTGATAACAACAAGACCTTTTAGATCACCACATCATACAACTTCAGGTATTGCTTTGACTGGTGGAGGAAGAATTCCTAAGCCGGGTGAGATGAGTTTGGCACATTATGGTGTTTTATTTTTAGATGAATTACCTGAGTTTGATAGAAGAGCTTTAGAAGTTATGAGAGGACCTTTGGAAGATAAAGAAGTTACTATTTCAAGAATGAATTGTACACTAACATATCCATGTAATTTTATATTTGTTGCAAGTATGAATCCGTGTCCATGCGGATATGCTACAGATATTAAGAAAAAATGCACATGTTCGCCTAATGAGATTTCAAAGTATATGAAAAAGATTAGTGGGCCAATTTTAGATAGGATAGACCTTCATATAGAAGTAAGTAGTGTTGATTATGAAAAATTAACTGATAATAATAAGAAAGCAGAAACTTCAGCAATAGTTAGAGAAAGAGTTAATAGAGCAAAAAAGCTACAAGCAGAGAGATATAAAGATTACAAAATATTTTCGAATTCTGACTTGACGCCTACAATGATAAATAAGTTTTGCAAATTGGATAGTGATTCTAGAAGAATATTGCAAATAGCGTTTGATAAATTTGGCTTTACGGCCAGAACCTATACAAGAATACTGAAAGTTGCAAGAACAATTGCTGATTTGGATGAATCCGAAAGAATAAAAACAGAGCATGTTGCTGAAGCAATACAGTACAGATCATTAGATAGAAAGTGGTGGGATAATTAAATGAGCAAAACACAAGAATTAGGAAAGAATGGAGAAGAAATTGTTGCTACATATTTGGAACGAAATGGGTATAGAATATTAGAAAAAAATTTTAGATGTAAATTTGGTGAAATAGATTTAATAGCAAAGAAAAAAGGAGTATTAAGCTTCATAGAAGTTAAAACAAGAAAGAAGATTACCTATGGTACTCCAGCAGAAGCTGTAAATTATATCAAGAAAAAACATATGTATAAAACAAGTGAATATTATATATTAAAAAATAATGTGGGCAGAAAAGATATAACTCTTGATGTTGTTGAGGTGTATTTTTATAGTGAAAAAGATTTTAGAATAATTCATATTAAAAGAGCTATAGAAGACTGTCCTTTGTGAGTGTAAAAGATATTATGATAAGAAAAAAACATGAAATTAAAATAATAGAAAAATATAATGAAAGATTTCCTAAGAAATTAAAACAATTGAAAAACTGTCCTGATAGAATATACGTTATTGGCAATGAAAAAATTTTAAATGATTATATGGTTGCCGTAATTGGTGCTAGGGACTGCAAATTTGAAAGTATGAAAATTGCAAGAAAAATGTCAGAAGAAATTGCTAAATCAAATATTATTATAGTGAGTGGATTTGCTAAAGGCATTGATTCTATTGCACATAGAGAATGTGTAAAGAATTCATCTAAAACGATTGCTGTAATAGGAAGTGGATTGGAAAATATATATCCCAAGAATAATAGAGATTTAGTAGATTTAATAATAGAAAATGGAGGAACGATAATTTCTGAACATTCTCCTGATGAGCCACCGCAAAAATATTATTTTAGCTTGAGAAACAGAATTATTGCAGCACTTGCCGATATTATTTTGGTTGTGGAAGCAAAAGAAAAAAGCGGTTCGCTTATTACTGTTGAGTATGCAAGAAAGCTTTCACGACCAGTTGTTGTTGTACCTGGAGCAACAGATGATATAAATTATAAAGGAAGTAATTTGTTAATAAAAAACGGTTATGCGAGTGTTCAAAATTTTCAAGAGTTTTCGAAATTATTACCTCAAAATGATAAAATAAAAATATATCCTGAACGTGCTAAGATACCAAATGAGTTGTTGAATGTATATTGTGAGGTTAATGATAAAGGTATGAGCGTAAATGAAATATGCATGAAGACAAACATGAAAATAAGTGATGTTCAATATAAGCTTATGTTCCTAGAAATGCAAGGCCTTATTGAGAAAAATGTTGATGGCTTGTTTTATAAAAAAGAATAAAATAAACAAGTGTATTTTGTGTGAAAACTTTTATGCATAAATTGATTTTAATAATACATAGTAGTACAATAAATAGGTATTATGATAAATTTTGGGGAGTGATAATGTGAAAAAAATCTTATGCCTATTTATGATACTTTTATGTATTTCGAGTGTATGTTTTGCAAGTGGTGATTACGATTTACCTGAATATACATTTAAGACTCTAAGAGGTCAAGTGATAGAAGCTGGTGAAGTCTATGAGGAATCTGTTGGTTATGATACTTTTAAATATCAAGATGTAAAAGTGTTTATTAAAGATCAAGGCTATACAACAACTAAAGTTATAAAATATTCAATATCGTATTATAGTGATGTCACAATCACTAATCAACCTCTAAAAAAAGGTGATAAGGTTTATGTATATACAACTTTTGAGGATGGAAAAATAACAAGCACTGAAATATCATATAAGAATAACAATGGCTATTTGCTTGCTATTGTATTATTGTATGCAGGAGCAATAGTGATAATAGGTGGCGTTAAAGGAATAAAGGCACTTGTTAGTTTAATAATAACAGTGCTAGCTATTTTCATTATTGTAATTCCAAAAATAATGGCTGGAACAAATCCTTTACTAATTACTATTATTGTTTCGATATTAATTACAATCATAAGTTTGGTAATAATAGCAGGTTTTAACAAAAAGGCTTTAGCAGCAATTATAGGTACGTCTAGTGGTTTTATAATAGCAGGAATTTTTGCGGTGATTTTTGGAAACTTAATGCAACTTTCTGGTGTATGTGAAGATGCAAGACTTCTTATTGGGGTAATGGATACATCAACAATAGATTTTAAAGGTATATTATTCTCTGGAATAATTATAGGAGCACTTGGAGCATGTATGGATGTTAGTATGTCAATAGCTTCAGCGTTGTACGAATTAAAATGTGAAGTACCCGATATCACGGTTGGCAAAATGATAAAGGCTGGAATGAATATTGGTAAGGATATGATGGGAACAATGACCAATACATTAATATTAGCGTATACAGGTGGGGCAATAATAACTATAATGATATTCATGGGAGCAAATCTTGCTTTTTATGAAGTTATAAATCAAGAGATGATGATAGAAGAAATCTTAAGAGCTATAGCTGGAAGTTTTGGACTTGTAGCCACAATACCTTTTACTACAGTAATTACAAGTTTACTATTGTGCAGTGGTAATAAAGGAGGAAAATATGGAAGAAAATAATAAGACGAAAAAAAGTTTTTCATTTGATACAATTACTTGGATGATTATTACAGGTTTAGTTGTTTATATTGTAATGTCATACCATTACACAAAAATTAGTTTAGAAAATGCAAATAACATTGATTATTATTCGAATTCTGGAGATAATTTTAAAAAATTATCAAGAGTATTAAAAATATTAGAAGAAGATTATTTGTTTGACTATGATGTTGAAAAACTTGAAGATGGTGCTATAAAAGGAATGCTTAGTGCATTAGATGAACCGTATACAAGTTATTTTAACGTAGAACAAACAGAAGAATTTTTAACAGAAACAGAAGGCGAATATGATGGTGTTGGAATGTATCTATCCATTGACACAACAAAGAATATGCCTGTTGTTCTTCTACCTATAAAGAATTCACCCGCAGCAGAAGAAGGTGTAAAAGCAGGGGATTATATAACAGAAGTTGATGGAGAGGATGTTACATCTGCATCTTTGGAAGAAGTAGCTTCAAGACTAAAGGGTAAGAGTGGAACAAAAGTTAAGATTAAATTTGCGAGAATAGATGAAAATGGAAAAGTCGAAAAGTTTGAGAAAGAACTAGAAAGAAGAAAGATAGACTTATATCCTTTTACTTATAAAGTTTTAAATAATGATATTGGATATGTTGCGTTTGAATCATTTGATGAAAAGGTTGCAGATCAATTTAAGACAGCGTTAAAAGAAATGACTAAGAAAAATAAAATAAAAGGACTTATTGTAGATTTAAGAAACAATCCAGGGGGGTTATTGACATCGGCAAGTGAAATAGCTGATGAGCTACTTCCAACAGGAGTGATAACATATACAGTAGACAAAAAAGGAAATAAGGAATATATATATTCTGATTCAAAATGTGTCAATATGCCTATAGTTGTAATAGTAAATGAAAATTCAGCAAGTGCCTCAGAGATAACTGCTGCAGCAATAAAAGATGCAGATAATGGAAAAGTTGTTGGAACTACATCTTACGGAAAAGGGCTTGTGCAAGAATTTAAATCTCTAAGAGACGGAACATATGTAAAGGTTACAATATGTGAATATTTTTCACCAAAAGGAAATAAAATAAATAAGATAGGTGTAGAGCCAGATTATGTTGTGGAAGATAATCCAGAAACAGAAGCTGATGAACAGTTAGATAAAGCTGTTGAAGTAATAAAAGAAATGATAAAATAAAATTTGACAATAATATTTGACTATGATAAACTAGGCTAAATTGCAAGTGGCAATTTATAGTACTAAAGAAGTGGAGGAAATAAAAGATGGAAAGAGGAAAAGTTAAGTGGTTTAACGCTGAGAAAGGATTTGGATTTATTGAAAGAGAAAGTGGTACTGATGTATTTGTTCACTACTCAGCTATTTCAATGGACGGTTACAAGACATTAGACGAAGGCGCAGAAGTTCAATTCGATATAGTTGATGGAAAAGCAGGTCCTCAAGCTGCTAATGTTACAACAATTGCAACAGTGTAATTATATATAAACCCGGATTAAAACCTCGCAGATGATGCGAGGTTTAATATTTTGTGACTTTTTGGCAAATAGAGCATATATGGTTAGAAAGTGTATTGAAAATAAAATAATTTTTAACATAAAGTTTTCTCTTTGCAATTTAACTTATAAAATATTAAACTGAATTTTAGAATTAGAACGGAGTGGAAAATATGGGAACATTAAAAAAATTTTTGGCACACGTTGATATGGTGAAAATATCATGTACTGATACAACGGATATAGTAGAAGAAGCGAGAAAGATTCATGGTTTAAATCCAACTCCAACAGCTGCACTTGGAAGAGTACTGACTATGGGAGTGTTAATGGGTACCATGATGAAAAATGAAGCAGATAGACTAACACTTCAAATAATTGGTGATGGTTCTTTGGGTTCTATTTTGGTAAATGCAAGATCAAATGGAGATGTAAAAGGATATGTAAGTAATCCGATGGCAGAGGCTGAAGCAAAACCAAATGGTAAATTAAATGTGAGTGCTATCGTTGGAAGTGGAGAATTAAGAATAATTAGAGATATTGGTATTGGAGAACCATATGTTGGTACAGTACCACTTCAAACAGGGGAAATAGCTGAGGATTTCGCGTATTATTTTGCCACCTCTGAACAGATACCAACTGTAGTTTCTTTGGGAGTACTTGTAAATAAAGATGGATCAGTAAAAAGAGCAGGCGGCTATATAATTCAAGCGTTGCCAGACACTCCAGAAGAAATACTTGTTTTAATAGAAAAAAGAGTTAAAGAAAGTAAGTCAATTACTGAAATGCTAGAAAGTAGGATGAGTTTGGAAGAAATAGCAACTTATGTTTCAGATGATTTAAATACATTTTTAGTAGAAGATATGAAAGTACAATGGAAGTGCGACTGCTCAAAGGAAAGAATGGAAAAAGCAATAATTAGTTTAGGCAAAAAAGAGATAGAAGAATTAGCCAAGGACGAAAATGTTGAAACAGTATGTCATTTTTGTAATACAAAATATAATTTTACGAAAAAAGAAATTTTGAAATTAATAGAATAAAACAAGTTAGAATTTGTAAATTGACGATAAATATTGACGTTTAAGTAATTATGTGGTATTGTATATGCATGGTACAGATGAATTAGAACCCAGCTCTACAATTAAAAGGCTGGTAAAAAAGAAAGGGAGGAAAGACATCATGAAGTTAACTATGGCTGTGACCCCAAAAAAACTTCTTTCTCAGGATGTTTGCGGTCTCTTGAATAAGTATAGTGAAGACGACATGAGTGTGATTGTAAAAGTAACCTCCAAAGAACTCTGTTCCGAAGAGCTTTGCGATTTCGCCCAAGCGTGTCGGAAAAATGGTATCAAGAAGATCGCGATTGAAATGGAACTTACGCGAGAATTTGATGAGTATGACATTGAAGTACATGTCGAAGCGATTGATAAGCTTAGTCCGGATGAATTTCACATCAAGCAAGCCGAGTGGCTTAAAAAGCCTCGGTATAAGACGCTTAAAGAAGTGCAAGGTGCTCTTGAACATTTCGCAGAATTCAGGGAAGAGAACAGAAACAGAGGATATCAGGTTTTCAAGTATAACAATACGCGAGTTGTGTTTGACTATATTCCTGTTTAAAAAACTTAAAAGTGGCTTATATAGCCACTTTTTTATGTAGTAGGAAAGTAACAAATTTACAACCTTTTATTTTTTACTATTGTATAGAAACTTTAATTTATGTGAGAGATTTTCTTCCTTTCAGTCGAAAACTCTCGAGTGCTCAAAGAATGAAAATCAAAATAAGAGCCCTTTATTAATAAATTTACTTAAAATACTTGACAAAATGCGGGAAACTACATATACTATACTAAGTAAATATCGCGAGGTAGAGCAGTTGGCAGCTCGTCGGGCTCATAACCCGGAGGTCGCTGGTTCGAGTCCAGCCCTCGCAACCAAAGATTTGATAAAACCTTACAGGCATATGGCTTGCAAGGTTTTATTTTTTTGTCTTCTACTCTAAAATTAGTGGGTTTGACAGTCATTTGACAGTCACCGACACGGAAAATATGGAAAATACGGAAAAGGGGCAAAAGGAAGATGGAGAAATAGCAAAATTGAGTCTTGGGGTGAAAGGAAAAATTTTACAATTTTTCTATGAGATTTACTTACTATGTGAACGATGCATAGAACATCAATTAGTTTTAAAATGTAATAGCAAATACCTTTTTGTGCTAAATATTAAGCAACATTAGTTTGCAAAAAAAATATGAGAGAATCCGAAGAATACAATAAGGTACAGAGTTACACTATCCTTTGTGTTTTTTCTATTGCCTCTCTTGTCATATTAGGAAGAACATGAGAATAAATTTTCATTGAAGTTCTCATCCTCACTATGTCCAAGAAGAGTTTGTGCAAATTTAGGATGAATACCATTTTCCAAAAGATTAGTTGCAAAGGTATGTCTTAAAGCGTGAAACTTAACATATGGTATATCTAGATTCCTTAAAATTTTTGCATATCTTTTACGAACATTACTTTCATTTAATAAAGTTCCTGCCGTACTTATTTTAACAGCTTAATTTGCGTATTAGCAAAGATACCAGTTGTTTTAGCTTCCTTGATAACTGGTTTGAGTGTATTATGTTTGGGATTAATTATGACCAAACCTTCTTTTACTACTATATACGTAGAATTGTGTTAGTTCCTACAATATTCTTCTTACTAACGAAGAATAATTGTTGCTTAAAATGAAAAATATTTGCTTCGGATATATATCACTGGTGGAAAAAATATCATAATTACACGATGGATGACTTTAGAAATGAAGTAAAAAAGTTTTAGAAAGTGAGGAGAAAAAGATGAAATTTAATACAGGAATAGAAGCATTAAATTACTTAACAGAAAAAGGAAGAATTACAAATAAAGAATATTGGCAAAAAGTATTAGATACAACTAGAAACACCGAATACTTATTCATAAAATGGGCTCAAGAGGTATATTTACTTGAAGAATAATGATATAATATCTTAAATAAATAGTAATTTGTTAAATGAAGGAGAAAAGTATTAAATGGGATTAATGATTGAATGTATAATAATATGTGTAATAATGTGGACTTTATGTTTCTTACTAACAGGAAACGACTATAAAAATCTTAATGATTTAAGATCATATCCAATAGAAGTTCAAGATATTATCAAAGAAAGCAAGAAATATAAAGATAAAATTAAACCAATTAACATGATTAAAGTATTTATATCAAATTTAGTTATGTTTAGCATTATTTTGCTTATATTTGGTTTATTTATAAAAGCTGAAAACTTTATTGGGAATTTTATAAATGTTTTGATTTTAGGAGAAGTATTAAATTTATTTGATTTAGTAGTTATAGACTTATTATGGTGGAGAAATACTAAAAGAATAAGATTTAGTGATATCCCAGAAAAAGAAAAATATCAGGATCCTAAACAACATATTAATTCTTTTGAAAGAGGAATTGTTATGTATTTAATAATAGCAGTTATAGATGGAATTATATTAACTGTAATATAATGAATGTAGTCCAATTTTATGTGTGAATGTTAATAATAACCAGTAATTTGTTTAGTTT
>CAVHNT010000013.1:0-742 GCA_963637565.1 bacterium | reverse complement strand
ATATAGAAATGAGAGATAAATACTAATTTGTTTAGTTTTAAATCGACAATTATGAAGGAATATGTTGTTCATTTTATTATATATATATTCTATAATTAAGGTGTAATTTGAAAGAGAGGAATATATTATGAAAAATGAAATGAATACGGATAAAATTTTTGCCGAAACAATTGCAAATGAATATTCAAAGAAGAATGATTCTAAAGTAGTTGCATTAAAAAAATTAGATAGAAAGGCCAAAAGGCCAGCTGAAATATTTGCATATTCAAATGGCACTATTATGGCGTTAGTATTCGGACTTGGAATGTGCCTTGCTATGAAAGTTATCGGTAACTCGATGCCATTAGGAATTGTAATAGGCATAATTGGAATGATAGGTATTTCGATAAATTATCCAATTTATAAGAAAATACTAAATTCTGATAAAGAAAAGTATGCTAGTGATATAATAAGACTTGCAAGTGAAATATCTAAGGAAAATAAATAATTAAGAAAGAGAGGTAATGTATATGAATAAACACGAAAGCAAATATTTTTATACAGCCTCTTTATTTGATGATGCATTAATTGAATTGTTAGAGAAGAAAGATATTAATTATATTACTATAAAAGAATTATGTGATAAAGCTGGAGTAAACAGATCAACATTTTATTTGCACTATGAATCTATAAACGATTTATTAGATGAAACAATGCAATATATTTTAGATAAATTTCTCAAAAAGTTTAATAAAAATCCAGA
>CAVHNT010000012.1:30092-42037 GCA_963637565.1 bacterium | reverse complement strand
ATCTCCCATAAAAAAATCCCTCCTATGTTTATATTTATTCTAACATAGAAAGGATCTTATTTTCATTAGTTTACACAGTTTTTTCTACATACTCCTGGTGCTTATTTGGGCGCACCGGAGTGTGGTGGTCTTCGCCCGGTTGTTTCATTCAATATCAACCGTCTTAATATATCTGACACAACTAAAACAGGCACAGAGACAGCACCATGGGATATTAAATAGTACCTAAATAAAAAGAGCTATGAAATTTTAGTTGTTCCATAGCTCTTTTTATTATTCTAATTCTGATGTGCAATGTGGACATCTTGTTGCATTGATGTTTATAGTAGATTTACAGTATGGACATTCTTTTTCTGTTGGTGCAACTGGTGCTACATCTTTTTTCTTTCTAGGTGCTAATATTTTTTTGAATACTATAAATATTACTAATGCTACTATTAAGAAGTTTATTACTGCAGTTATAAAATTACCATAGGACAAAACTGCAGCTCCTGCTTCTTGTGCTTCTGCAAGTGTAGCATAGTTTGTTCCATCTAAAGATATGAATAAATTTGAAAAGTCAAGCCCACCAGTAAGAGCTCCTATTAAAGGTGTGATAACATCTTTAACTAGAGAGTTTACGATGCTTGTAAATGCAGAACCAATTATCATACCTATTGCTAAATCTACAACGTTACCTTTCATTGCAAATTCTTTAAATTCAGAAAGAAAACCTTTTGCTTTTTCTTCAGCTTTTGATAAATCGATATCGGGATTTAACTCTTTTAAGTCTTTTATTTTTTTCATTTTTTCCAACTCCTTTACATAAATATGATACAAGCTTCGAACAAATAAGTCAAGCACTTTTCTGGTTGGTAGAGTACATTGTTCTTCGCTACGAATTTTATTGGTTATAGGGCTGAATAATAGGATAAAGAACAAAAAAGTTTAGTGGCAATATTTTACTTGAAGTAAGTTTAAAATGATAGTAAAATGGTGCATAGTGATACGAAAGGTGGTAAAGCTATGATATCTGTAGTAATTCCTGTATACAATGAAGAAAATGGAATAGTACATAATATAAATGAAATAATTAAGTATTTGCCTGATGACTACGAAGTAGTGTTAGTTGATGATGGTTCAAAAGATTCAAGTTGGCAAGAGATAACTAAATTGTTTAATGAAAATCCAAGAGTGGTGGGGGTTAGATTTAGTAGAAACTTTGGAAAGGAAGCGGCAGTGATGGCCGGTGTTTCAACGGCTAAAGGAGATGCTGTGATTGTTATGGATTCAGATCTTCAACATCCACCAGAATATATTCCAGAGATGATTGAAAAGTGGCAAGAGGGTTACAAAATCGTTGAAACCGTGAAGAAAAATAGAGGTAAAGAATCTTTCTTGTATAAAATAAGTGCAGGCCTTTTTTATGGAACATTAAAAAAGATGTCTGGACTGGATATGGCAAACTCAAGTGATTATAAGCTTTTGGATAGGACTGTGGTTGATAAAATAAAGGAGTTTAAAGAAGGACAATTATTTTTTAGAGGATTGGTTGATTGGGTTGGCTATGAAAGGTATGTTTTAAGAATTGATGTTAGAGAAAGGGAAATTGACAAATCTAAATTCAAATTTAAGTCTCTTTTTAAATTGGCTCTGAATGCAATAACATCATTTTCTTCATCTCTTTTATATATAACTGCATTTCTTGGTGGCTTATTTTTTATAAGTGCCTTAATATTGGGTATTCAAACAATATACAATAAAGTTGTGGGAATATCTGCTAGTGGTTTTACAACAGTTATTTTGTTACAGCTTATAATAGGCTCGCTTATAATGTTTTGCCTTGCGATTATTGGAATATATGTTGGTAAGATTTATGAAGAGGTAAAAAGAAGACCTCAATATATTATAAGTGAAATTAAAAGGAAGGATTAAGAGTGCTCTTAAATGAACAAGATACTTGAAATTTTAAAAAATAAAGAAAAAATGAAACATTATATTACTTATGTGTTTTTTGGCGTTTTAACGACTCTCGTTGATTGGGGAGTGCTATACTTATTTAGAACTTTTTTGCCAATATTGGATAAAAATATTGCAAACACAATCGCAATATTTTCTTCAATTATTTTTGCTTATTTTACAAATAGAAAATATGTTTTTAAAAGTGTTGAAAAAAGTAAGGTTAAGGAATTTCTAAAATTTTTACTTAGTCGTGGTTACACATTCCTATTTCAAGTTATTGCGTTTTGGATATTTGCAACATTGCTTAATTTGAATGAATATATTGTAAAGCTTGTTATTTCAGTTGTTGTAATTGTTTTAAATTATATAATCAGTAGATTGTATGTGTTTAAAAAAACAGAAAAGTAGTAATTGTAAATAGATAAGACAATGTGAGTTTTCAACATGTTTTATAGAGTAACATAATAAAGTAATTGACAAATTACCACTTTGTGGCATATAATGTAGAAGATATCGAAAAGGAGAAGATGTATATGAAAATGTTTTTAATCACTATTTGTTGCTGTTGTATGTAGAGTACTCGTATCTATTGTGGATGTGAGTACTGTTTCTCGTACCTGCAATAGTGATTAAAATTTTTTGTTTACAAAGAATAAGCTATGTAGGTAATAAAAAATATACTTACATAGCTTTTTTTAATAGCTTTAGGGAGGAATTTCTATGAATAATGTTATTGGAAATACACCTATGATAAAAATTTATTATGAATACAATGGGATAAAGAAACATGTGTACACAAAATTAGAATATTTTAATTTGACTGGTAGCATAAAGGACAGAGTTGCAGATAGGATTTTGAGAAATGCTAAAAAATCTGGTGAATTAAAAGATGGTATGAAAATTGTTGAAGCAACTAGTGGTAATACAGGAATATCTGTTTCTGCTATTGGAACAAGGTTAGGACACGAAGTGTATATTTTTATGCCAGATTGGTCTAGCAAAGAGCGTGTGGATTTGATGAAAAGTTATGGTGCAACTGTAATTTTAAGGTCAAAAGAAGATGGTGGATTTGTTAGATGTGTTGAAGAATCTAAGAAATTTGCCAAGGAAAATAATGCTTTTTTGGTTAATCAATTTTCAAATGTTGAAAATTTTAATGCACATTATTATGGTACAGCTGAAGAAATCTTAAAGGATATTCCTGAAAAAATTTCTGCATTTGTTTCTGGTGTTGGTACTGGTGGTACTCTTATGGGGATTGGAAAAAGGTTAAAAAAAGAGTGTGAAAATGTTGATATCATAGCTCTTGAACCAGATAAAATGCCAATAATTTCTACAGGAAAAATAATATCACAGCACAAGATTGAAGGTATTGGGGATGATTTTGTTCCAGACCTAGTGGACAAAAGTGCAATTGATGATATAATTTTGATTAATGATGATGATGCCATAAATATGTCTAGAAGATTATCAAAAGAGTTAGGGCTTGGTGTTGGTATTTCTTCTGGTGCCAATTTAATTGCTAGTGCTTTGACTAACGAAAGAAAATCTTATGATGGTGCTGTTGTTACTGTGTTTGCAGATGACAATAAAAAATATCTTTCAACAGAACTTTCAAATGAAATTGATAATAATACAAGTTATGAATCTAATAAAATTAAATTAATAGATTATGAAGTGATATAAAATATGTAGGAGGTTTTTATATGAAAATATATAATTCAATGACTGGTAAAAAAGAAGAATTTAAACCGTTAAATGGTAACAATGTAAACATGTATGCGTGTGGAATTACAGTATATGACTTGTCTCATATTGGTCATGCACGTCAAGCAATGGTGTATGCAATGATTACAGATTATTTGAGGTATAGAGGATATAATGTTAAATATGTGCGTAATTACACAGATGTTGATGATAAAATAATAAAGAGAGCAAACGAATACGGGAAAAATGCTCTAGATTTTTCAAGAGAGCAAATTGAAGAAAATGAAAAAGATATGGCTGGACTACACATCACAGATGCAGATGTTAAACCAAAAGCTTCTGAATATATAGATAAAATAATAAACTTTGTTGCAAATCTTATTGAAAAAGGCTATGCGTATGTTACTCCAAATGGAGATGTGTATTATAGAGTTAGAAACTTTAGGGAGTATGGAAAACTTTCACACAGAAATGTTGATGATATGTTAAATGGAGTTAGAATCGAACTTGAAGAGGGGAAGGAAGATCCTATTGATTTTGCACTTTGGAAGTCTGCTAAAGAAGGAGAAATTTCATGGGATTCACCATGGGGAAAAGGTAGACCGGGTTGGCATATTGAATGTTCTGTTATGGCACTAGATACTTTAGGTGAGACTATTGATATTCATGGTGGCGGTAGAGACTTAATATTTCCACATCATGAAAATGAGATTGCACAAAGTGAAGCGTTGACGGGAAAAACATTTGCAGATTATTGGTCTCATTGCGGACTTATTAAAATAAATGGCGAAAAAATGAGTAAATCTCTTGGAAATTCACTTACAATAAGAGATGCATTGAAGATGTATAATTATGAAGTGCTAAAATTTGTAATGTTTTCAAAGCATTATTCTTCTGATATTGATATACTAGATAATGATTATACTTTGGCAGAAAGTCAAATGTATTATTTCTATAATACAATAAAAGCTATGGAAGACTTTATAAATCAGTATAATGGTGATGCCACAGACGAAAAGCTGGAAGATGATATTTCTTCAAAAATTAAAGAAGATTTTATTAATGTTATGGATGATGACTTTAATACTCCAGCTGCGATAGCTAACTTACATGCTATCTTCAAATATGTTAATGGTATTTTAAAGGTGGCAAAGAAAGATAATAGACAAAAAACAGCAAATACTTTAAAGGCTATTTTAGACGAAGTAAAAGATGCATATAGAGTTATTGGCTTCTTTACACAAGAGCCAGAAAAATTTATATCTGAGTTGAAGATTAAATACTTAAATAAACTTGGAATTGAAGAGAATGAGATACTTTTTAAAATAGAAGAAAGAAAAGAAGCAAAGAAAAATAAAGACTATGAGACAGCGGATAAAATTAGAAGTGAACTTGATGAAAAGGGAATTAGCTTAAATGATACAGTTAATGGCACTGTGTGGGATGTAAAAGCTTTGTATTAATATATTTGAGGTTTTATATGGAAGAAAGATATAATCACTTAAATAAATATTTGAAAGAAAAGTTTGGAGAACGTGTTTTGAAAATATGTATAGATGGTGGCTTTACTTGTCCAAATAGAGATGGCTTAAAAGGAAATGGTGGATGTATTTTTTGTAGTGAAAGAGGTTCAGGAGAGCATCTAAGAAATATTGTAATTGAAACACAACTAAAAAATCACCTTGCATCATATAGAGGCGAAAGAGCAAATAAATTTATTGCGTACTTTCAAAATTTTTCTAACACTTATGATACTATTCAAAACTTAAAAAATAAATATGATTCGGCACTTTGTGATGATAGAATTGTAGGGCTTGAGATTGCTACACGACCTGATTGTATAAATGAAGAGGTTGCAAGGTTACTTGAAGAGTATGCTAAAAAATATTATGTTGTTGTTGAACTTGGTCTTCAAACGTCAAATGATGAAATTGGCAAACTTATAAACAGGTGTTATACAACGAAAGATTTTGAAGAGGCTGTGAGGCTACTTGCAGAGCATAATATCGAAGTTGTAGCACATGTTATGGTTGGATTACCAAATGAAACTTTTGAGGACATTGAAAATACAATTAAGTTTTTGAATGGACAGAAAATAAGTGGTATAAAGATTCATTCGACATATATTGTTAAAGATACTGTTCTTGAGCAAATGTATAAAGATGGATTGTACACTCCAATGCAACTAGATGAGTATATAAGTAAAGCTTGTTATATTATTTCACATTTGAGAAAAGATGTGATTATACATAGAGTTTCGGGAGATGCACCAAAAAACAAATTAGTTGCTCCTGAGTGGAATGCTCATAAAAAGTGGATAATGAATGGAATTGATAAAAGGCTTAGAGAAGAGGATTTGTGGCAAGGCAAATATTTAGATTAGTTTGCAAATTGACTAAATAGATGATATAATACGATCGTCTTGACTTAAAAATGAGTGGAAATAATAATTTAAGGAAGCGAGAAGTATGAATTTAGATTTAAATTTTAATAGCGAAAAAGAAAATTTTGAAATGCTAAATGATACATTGAGAGAGGCGGTTAGTACATTGGAAAGTAGCTTTAAGCTAACTAGAGAGGCAAGAAGTCTTATCAATGAAAGTATTGCTACTTTACTTAAAAAATATGTCCAAACAAATAATTTAGGAAGATGCTATTATGTAAAAAATATTACGCCCGACAGTAACATTTGTTTTGTACATAGTTTTACCTCGGATAAAAAAGAATTTCAGAATATTTCTTTATCTGAATTGCCATTAGATGTGAAAATTGGAGATGTGTTAATCGCCCAAAATAACCTTTTTAAAGTGGACGAGAAAATTACTAACGAAGTTTGGAATTTGAAAAAAAGGATTATTGAAGCTAGTAAGAATTCTAGGAGTATTTTTGAAATCGAAGGAAAAAAGTACATGGTTTGTGATAAAAGCGACGAAAGAGAAGAGGCAAGAATGAGTTTAAAAGACTTTGACACAAACAAAGAATTCTGGGGAATTGGTATATCAAAAGAACTTTATGATAATATTAAATATGGATCAACTGTGGAATACAGAGAAGGCAAATATTACATTTGCTAAAATAAAAAGCATGGATAGATTACAATCTGTCCATGTTTTTTGCTTTTTGTACTGTGCTCCATGAATCGATTTTGTTTCGCTACTTAGTTTAAGAAGTTTTATTCTATGAGATATACGGAGCTCAGCTATACGTTTTATGGATTTTTTGTGAATGTATTGACTTTAAATTTACATAGTGCTATTATTAGTTAGATTTCGAACTAATTGGAGGGGATGCAATGAGTGAATACAAAAATCTGCTAATCCCTAAGCTTGGCATGATGGCTAAGTCTGTTAGACTTATGCAAAATGATAGACTTAATTCGCAAAATATAACGGCAAAACAGGCTATGACTTTGGGATATATTGTTATGCAGAATAGACACGGAAATCTTGTAAATCAAAAAAATATTGAAAAGGAATTTCATCTTACGGCTTCAACGGTTACTAGTCTTATTGAAAAGCTCGAAAAAGCTGGGTATATAACTAGAAGTGCCAGCGAAACTGATAGTAGATGCAATGTATTAAAGCCTACAAAAGAAGCTTTAGCTTTTAATGATGAAATTGTAAAAAATATTGAACTGATTGAAAATGGTGTTTTAGAAGGTATTTCTTCTGACGAAAAAAGAATTTTTGAAGATGTACTTGATAAAATGTTTGGAAATATTATTAGAATGAAGGAGGAATATGAAAATGATAAAACAACTTGCAAAAAGTGTTAGAGAATATAAGAAAAAAGCAATGCTTTCGCCTGTACTTATTACACTGGAAGTTGTGTTTGAAGTTATTACGACATATTTAGTAAAGGATTTAATTGATGCAGTTGAAATGGGTAGTATGGAAACAATTATAAGTGTAGGTGCATTGGTTATTTTTATAGCTTTATTAGCTTTGCTTTTTGGTGTACTTGGTGGAAAGGTTGCGTGTGAGGCTTCTGGTGGTTTCGCCAAAAACTTGAGACACGACTTGTATTATAAAATTCAAGAGTTTTCTTTTGCAAATATAGATAAATTTTCTACATCAAGTATTGTAACTAGGCTTACAACGGATGTGTCTCGTATACAACGTGCTTTTCAAATGATGATACGAATAACGTTTAGAGCACCACTTATGCTTATTTTCTCAATGATCATGTTATATACGTTAAATGCAAAACTAGCTAATATAATACTTTGTATTATTCCATTTCTAGTTATTGGATTTTTAATAATTATGTCCCTTGCTTTTCCAACATTTGAAAAAATGTTTAAGACATATGATGAGCTAAACAATGTTGTTCAAGAAAATGTTAAGGGAGTTAGAGTTGTAAAAGCTTTTGTCAATGAAGATTTTGAAAAGCAAAAGTTTAATAAAGTCTCAAAGAAGATATATGATTTGTCTGTAAAAGCAGAAGGACTTACAACTTATGGACGACCTTTGATGCAAGTTGCTATGTATGTTGGTATGATACTAATATCTTGGGTAAGTGCAAAGGCTATTATTGCAGGAGATATGACAACTGGTGCACTTTCTACAGCTATTGCATATGCTATGCAGATACTTAGTAGTTTAATGATGCTTTCAATGATATTCGTTATGATGATAATGTCGAAGGCATCTGCAGAAAGAGTTTTTGAAATCTTGAATGAAGAAGTAGATTTGAAAAATCCTGAGAATCCCGTTATAGATGTTAAAGATGGTTCTATTGAATTTAAAAATGTTGATTTTAGTTATGTTAAAGATGAAAATAAACTTGCACTTAAAAATGTTAATTTGAAGATAAAGTCTGGAGAAACAATTGGTATAATTGGTGGAACTGGTAGTTCTAAGACTACATTAGTTCAGATGATACCAAGATTATATGATGCAACTTCAGGTGAGGTGCTAGTTGGTGGCGTTAATGTTAAGGATTATGATATTGAAACATTAAGAAATCAAGTAGCAATGGTTCTTCAAAAAAATGAATTATTTTCTGGAACTATTAAAGAAAATATTCGTTGGGGAAATGAAAATGCAACTGATGAAGAAGTGGTTAGAGTCTGCAAACTTGCACAGGCTGATGACTTTGTAAATAGTTTTCCTGATAAGTATGATACTCATATTGAGCAAGGTGGTACGAACGTTTCTGGTGGTCAAAAGCAAAGGCTTTGTATAGCAAGAGCATTGCTTAAAAAGCCAAAGATTTTGATTTTGGATGATTCAACTAGTGCTGTTGATACAAAGACGGATGCTTTAATAAGAAAGGCTTTTAAGGAAGAGATTCCTAATACAACTAAGATTATTATTGCACAAAGAATTGCTTCTGTTGAAGATGCTGATAAGATTGTTGTTTTAAATGAAGGCAAAATTGAAGCTGTTGGAAATCATGAATATCTAATGAAGAACAGCGAAATATATAAAGAAGTATATACTTCTCAAAAGAAAGGAGGAAGTGAAGATGGGGCCAAATAGTAGACGTGGTGGAATTGCAGAGATTAAAGACATAAAGAAAACAACAAAAAGACTTTTATCATATTTTAAAAAGTATAAGTTTGCTATGATAATGGTTGTTATTTTCATTATTCTTTCTTCTTTGACTGGTGTGGCGAGTTCTATTTTTATTGAAAAACTTATTGATGATTATATAACGCCACTTATGGGTAGTGTAAATCCAGACCTATCTGGAATAGTTAGATTGCTAACTGTAATGGCTGGAGTGTTTGTAGTTGGAATTATAAGTAATTATGCTTATACTAGAATAATGGTTAATGTAGCACAAGGAATCTTAAGAGAAGTCAGGGATGAAATGTTTTCAAAGATGCAATCTCTTCCTGTAGGTTACTTTGATTCACATACTCATGGAGAGATAATGAGCCGTTATACGAATGATATCGATTCTTTGCGTGAGATGATTTCGGATGGTGTGCCAGAAGTAATTAGTTCTTTTATGACTATTATTGCAGTTTTTTGTGCTATGCTTTATATAGACGTTTTCTTGACTTTGATTGTTGTAGCTACATTAATTTTGATGTTGCAAATAACTAAAAAAGTTGGTGGTAAAAGTGCGACATACTTTGTTAAGCAACAGGAATCATTGGGAAAATTAAATGGTTTTATTGAAGAAATGATTAATGGTCAAAAAGTTATAAAGGTTTTTTGCCATGAAGAAACATCTAAAGAAGATTTTGATAAGTTAAATGAAGAATGGAGAGTAAATTCTACGATTGCTAACCAGACCTCAATTAGTTTGATGCCAATAATGGGAAACATATCTAATATTCAATATGTTTTGATTGCTATTGTTGGTGGTATACTTGCTTTGAATGGTGTTAATGGACTTTTGATTGGTGAAATAGTTGGATTCTTAAATTTGAGTAAGAGCTTTAATATGCCTGTTTCAAGAGTTGCTCAACAGATAAATTCTATAGCTCTTGCATTAGCTGGTGCGGAAAGGATTTTTGACCTTATGGATCAAATTCCTGAAGAGAATGACGGAAAAGTAACACTTGTAAATGTTGAATATGTTGATGATGATATAATTGAAACCGATAAGCATACTGAAAACTGGGCTTGGAAGAAGCCTGAAGATGATGGTTCAACGACATATGTTGAACTAAAAGGATATGTAGAATTTAAGAATGTTACATTTGGATATAAAGAAAACAAAATTGTTTTGAAAAATATTTCCCTTTATGCAAAACCTGGTCAAAAGATTGCCTTTGTTGGTGCTACAGGTGCTGGTAAAACAACAATTACTAATCTTTTAAATCGTTTTTATGAAATACAAGAAGGCGAAATTATTTATGATGGAATTAATATCAAAGATATGAATAAAGATGATTTGAGACGTTCACTTGGTATTGTATTACAAGATACTAATTTGTTTACTGGAACTATAATGGATAATATAAGATATGGAAGACTTGATGCAACTGATGAAGAGATAATTGAGGCTGCCAAACTTGCAAATGCTGATGGCTTCATAACAAGATTGCCTGACGGGTATAACACATGGATTACAGGCAATGGCGAAAGTTTATCACAAGGACAAAGACAGCTTTTATCTATAGCAAGAGCTGCTGTTGCAGATCCGCCAGTAATGATTCTTGATGAAGCAACTTCAAGTATCGATACAAGAACAGAAGCAATTGTTCAAGATGGTATGGACAAATTAATGAATGGAAGAACTGTTTTTGTAATTGCTCATAGACTTTCTACTGTAAGAAATGCAAAAGCAATAATTGTTCTTGATCATGGAAAGATTATTGAAAGAGGAGAACATGATTATTTGATAGAACAAAAAGGAACGTATTATCAACTTTATACGGGTGCTTTTGAGTTGGAATAATATTGATAGAAATGAAAAGGCTCTCATACAAAACGTATGAAAGCCTTTTTTTTATATTCTTTATATTTGGTCATCTTCAAAAACTTGTTCTGGTTTTTGTTCTAACACTTCAGGGTGTAGGAAAAGACCAGTAAAGTATTTTAAAGCAGAAGATAGATAATATCCATCACCAATTCTTTCATCAGCAACAAAACGCAATCTCATTACTTTCCTTTGAACTATTTTGCCTTCTCTATTTATAACTCTTTGAGCTTTTTTAGTTCCCATTGCTATGAATATTGATGTTGTTCCAAAGTTGTAAATATGATGATAAATAGGCTCCGAACCAATAGAACCCATATTTGTTATAAATACACTTGTATGGAATGGGCTAAGGTTATGGATAAATTTTGGCATTATTCCGTAAAAATCTAAGAACTTGATTGTGCCTATAACAAATGAGAATAGAAAACGAGGAAGGTGATTTACAACTCCCATAAATTTGTTTACATCACCATTTCCCGCCTTTTCTCCTTTATTTGCCTGTATTTCTTCTTTTAATCTTTTTGATATATCATTTACAGTATCATCTGGATTAAATTTTAATTTAATCGGTGAACTGTCTGAATTTATATTTAATTCCCTTTTTACAACCATAGAAAATTCTATGTCATCTCTAGCGTATAATCTTCTACCGGCTATAAATCTATTTAAACGAGGATATTGAGATATGGTTCTAACGAATGCAGCGAAAAAGTAATCTAAAAAACTTATTTGTTCGCCATTTGCTCTACGTTTATGAATAAGCTCTTCAACATTGCTAACGTCAAGTTCAGCATCAAAAGCAACTTGAGCATCATTTCTAGTTTTCATTAGAAATGGTTCAATTATATTTGTTGGATCTGAATGTCTTATTCTTCTGCCATCATACCTATCTCCAAATTTTTTCTTCATAAAGA
>CAVHNT010000012.1:0-30082 GCA_963637565.1 bacterium | reverse complement strand
TTTACTTTTAACTTAAGTTTAGACATATTATACAATAAAGTTATATTTTTTTCAAATTTATTTTTCAGCCTTCCAAAATGTGGAGTATACTTTTTCGAGATTACAGAAAAGGATTGTTAAAATAGGGGGGATTAATAAAAAAATAGGATTTGCATCATTTATTGATGTAAATCCTATTTCTATTTTGTTTACAAGATTGCGTCAAAATTTTGAACTTTGCTTTTTAGTGTGATTAACATTACTTTTTCGTTATATCTTCATCATCAAAATCTTCGTATTTTTTTGCTGGAGAGATTTTGAAAATTGAAGGAGTGATAGAATCCTTTTGATATTTTAATAAAGTAATAGACCCATCAGAGTTAATTTCACAAACACCATTAGGAAGACTTTGAAACACTTGATATAGTGCTGGTTGTAGTAATTCATCTACTTTAGTGTCTAAATCACGAGCACCAGTTTTAGCACTTAGAGATTCTTCAACTAATTTGTCTACAAGTTGTTGATCAACAATTAAGTCATAGTTTTTGTATTTAAAGAACAAATTATACTTGTTTAAAAGTGCGTAGATTATGTCTGTAAGAACATCCTTTGATAGATTATTTAGTTTAATTATAATCGGAATGCGTCCTATAATTTCTGGAATAAAGCCATATTCGATTAGGTCATCAGGAATGAGTTTGTCTAGAGATACTGAAGTATCACTGTTTCCAAAGCCAATTTTTTTTACATTAAGGCGCTTTGTTATTACATCTTCAAGTCCAACAAATGCTCCCATCATTATGATAGTTAAATTTTTTGTGTTAAATTTAACTGTATTTTTTTTAATCCAAACATCAGTTGGCTCAAGTAGTTTTAAAAGTTCTTGTTGAACGGCCTTACCAGTCACATCTCGCGTGGTTTCGTTAGGCGAAACGGCTTTTTTATCAAACTCATCTAATATAACAATTCCATTTTGTGCAACTTGGAGCTTGCCATCTGCTGCATCATAAAGCCTTTCAAGAACATTTTCGACTTTATCTCCAATGTATCCTGCAGATGTTATTGGAGTAGCGTTTGAAATGGAGTAAGTGATTTTAAACATTTTTGCTACAGTTGATGCAAGTAATGTTTTGCCAACACCGGTGTTACCAATTAATAAAACGTGTTTACGTCTTGGTGGTGTTTTGTCAGGTCCTAGACATTTAACAGAGTCCGGTGATAGCATATCAGAATATTCTTCGAGACAGTTAGCTAATTGGTTAAAGTAGACGGTATAAATCAGCCTTTTTACTGCTGCTTCTTGACCAAAAACAACATTTTGAACTAAATTAGCATAGCTATCTAAAGAATACTCAAGACAAGAATATTTCTCTAAATATAAATCTTTCTGTTCAACTTCAGAGGACTTTATAGAAGAACTTGTTTTAGTTGGATGACTTGAGCTCTGCTCATTTGTAGCATTTGCTTGCAAAGGCTTTGAGTCGTTTGTCTTCTCTTTTGAGAAATCGTGTGTACTCATAAGTAATACTTGACTGTTTCTTGGTGGGAGCAATTTAGCAAAAGGACCAAATAACATGTCCATTCTTTTAGACTCAGTAAGTTCATTTTTGGAAAATGGTGGATATCTAAAAAAATCATCATTGGCAGCATATCTTTCAATACATTCTGAACACACGCATCCATGTTTTTTTTGATAGTTAATTGGAATCACAGAATATGGTTCATCAGGTTCGTAGTAGTTAATCTTAGGCAAAACTAATTTTTTGCAACAAAAACACCGAATACGCCGCTTAGACTTCATGCTTGTAATCTCCCTTCTTTAATATAATTAGGGTAACCAAAAATTAATTCGAAGTCATTATATCACGATTTTTCTGTATTTCAACATAAAAACGTATAAATTATTGAAAACAATATCACATTTTGTCGAATGAAAATGTTTGACTTTAAAGAAAATTGATTGTAAACTTGAAATATCTTAAGAAGCTTCTTTATGACAGTCCTGTCAAAGTTTTTCCAAATTATTATTTTTTATATTTGTATATTAGATTAGCTTAATATTATGACGTCGACTATATGGGCTTTTTATTGTACAAAAGAATATCGGAGGTTTTATGAAATTAAATTTTAAAAGAATTTTGTTTTTATGTTGTGTTTTTGTTTTATCTACAATGACATTATCCTATGCTGGAACTTTGGTAAAGAAAGTATATTTCTCAAGTTTCCCAATTTATGTTGATGGAGAAGAGTATTCATCTGAAAATCCAATACTGTCATATCAAAATAGAACTTATATGCCATTAAGAGAATTTGCGGAGATGCTAGATGTGAAAGTGGATTTTAAGGATGAAAAAATATACTTGGTGACACCATCAATTGAGGATAATAACGAATTAGAAGAGAATAAAGATGTATCGTATTCTGAAAAGGCGAATTTGACTGAAGAGAATATAAGTAAAGAAGAGGACGTAATAGTATTTATATCAAAAAGTGGCACAAAATATCACAAAATAAAGCAGTGCACCAAAGCAAACTACTATCCTATTGCGTTATCAAAGGCAACAGAGCAAGGATACACTGCATGTTTAAAATGTTATAAGCAAAAATAAACTGATTTTTATTTATTTATAAATACTATTTATATCTTATAGGTCCATCTTTGAAGAAATCTTTACTTTCTATGCTGTCATGATAGCAACCATTAATGTGAGGTTTAAAGCAGTATTCTGATAGTGTACCTTTAACTAATTCAAAAGAAGTTTTAAATGATAATAATTTTATATCAAGAGAAGCTAATTCTTTTGATAAATTTGTTTTTATAGAATCATTTAGAAAAGTAGATATTTCCTTAGCTTTTATTGAACCTACAGCAAAGTAAAGAGAACTTAATATTATATCGTCAATACTTCTTCTTACACTTTTTAATAAATCTTGTGTATTCAATATGTCATTTGAACTGTATGTGCAAATGATGTTTGCTGAAACCACACAGCCATCTTCTGTTTCAAATAAATTACTAAGCGTTCTTGAAATAGGAGCTTTTGAAATACGAGATGTTATTGTATCATTTCTTCCTAGTATTATTCGTTTTCCTGCAGTTAAGGTTTTGTAGTAGTGTGTATTTCTGTCTATTATATAAATAGAGTCTTGTGGTACGAATCTTGGAGTATCTTCTTTTACAGAATTTAGTTTAGAGATAAAAGCCATAATAAATAATATTGAAAAAAGAAATGCAAATAGAAATTCCATAATTGTTCATCCTTTCGGTTAATTTAACATTTTTGCTACTAAAGGTCGCTTTACTTTCATTGCACCAGCAGGGCAGAATTCTTGGCAACAAAAACATGATATACACTTTTTTCTGTTTATATGTGGCCTATTCTTTCCAAATGTTATGGCTTTGGCTGGGCATATTTCGTAGCATTTTTTGCATCCAATACACATTAATTTATCTATTTTTGGAGTTGACTTTAAACATTTTGTCATAATTTTTTTAATCAACTTAGGCTTATTTTCAAATAAGATTCCAGCATGTACAAGTATATTTTTATAATCTTCTATGACAAAATCATCAATACTTTGATTACAAGACAATTCTTTATAAGTTTGAGGAATTAGATTTCTTTTGTATGCTGCTTCAAGTGTTGTGACATTTTCTTTTTCTAATCCCATTATTCTAGAACAAGCTAGATCTAGCTTGTATGGATTAGTTGATGCAAGTAAAGCACCAATATGTCTTGGAATGCCTTTAGTTGGTCCATTTCCTTCCATGCCAATTATAGCATCTACAATACAAAGCTTTGGCTTAAAGTATTCATTTAAGTCTATAAGCATGTCAGCAAAATCAGCGTGATTTGGAAACCTGAAATGGTATTCAGATTTTAACGTGCCTGGAATAGTACCAAATAAATTTTTTGTTGCTGCTGACATTCCCATCATTCCGTGTGACTTCAATTTGCAAAAGTTGATTATGGCATCGGCAGCTTTTAAGTATGCAGTGTATTCAAAATCTTTTAGCACTTTACCTTCTGGAAATATTGCAAACTCTTTTTCAAAATTTTGGTTTAATTTGCCACCAAAATTGGTTATACAATTTACTTCGGTTGCAGCATATACTTTGTTAACGAATGCTGGTGTATATAGTCCACCTGGGCTATCCCCCAATATAACATTTGCACCTTTTGATGTTAATAGTTTTACTAGTTCGCATAATAAAGCAGGATGTGTTGTTGCAGCTTGTTCTGGCTTCATGTGAGTTACTAAATTTGCTTTAATTACAATGTTCATGTTTGGCTTAACCCAGTCTAATCCGCCTGTTAATTGGATTAGGGCAAGTAGAGCTTTTTCAACATTTTCTTTTTCGTAATTCTCACATCTTACAATGTTTACGTCATACATATAATCACCTAAAATTATTATAGCATTAAAAATAAAAAATAAATAGACATGTTTAAATTTTACTAAAATATTGATGTATTGCTTTTTACGGCGATACATGCTATTCTATATGTAAAATCATAAGAAATAGAGGATAATGTGAATAATGAAAAAGATTATTGTTTGGTTAATAAAATTATATAAAAAAATACCCGGACCTTGGCATGGTTCTTGCATATATTATCCAACGTGCTCATCTTATGCAATTGAAGCTTTGGAGATGCATGGCCTCTTTAAAGGTCTTTGGCTTACTATTAAAAGGATTCTTAGGTGTAATCCATTTAGCCAACCAGGATATGATCCAGTTCCTCCCAAAAAAGAAAAAGGGCTCTAATAAACTATTTTGTAGTTCAAAAGCCCTTTTTAAGAAAATGGATTGCAAAGTAAATACCTCTATTTTATGCTAATACTTTTGTTTTTAGCAATGCGTTATTTTTATAAATCTTTAATTCATTTTTTACTATCGTATATAAGTATTTCTTGGGAGATAGTCCTAATTTTATGCGTATTTCATCTATATTATTTATATTTAAAATTTTTAATTCGTTATTCATACATTACACCTTCTTTATTAATATTTGAGGTATTTACTATGGTTATTATACAATGTTAAAATATGGATAAACAACACATTTGAGTAAAACCTTTGTTAATTGTTTGTAAAAAATGTAAAAATAATAGAAATATATATGGTGATGTTATATAATTTTTAAAAAATATTAAAGATATGTGGGGAGTAATAAAATGATAGATATTGATGATATATTAAAAATAGCGATAGATAAGGAAGCGTCAGATGTGCATCTTGTTAGAAAGTTAAAACCAATAATAAGGGTTAACAGAGAACTTATAAGGTTAGAAGAACATGACGCATTAACATATGAAGATATTTATGAAATATATGAACATTTTGTTAATAACAGTGAACTTGATGAAACGTTTAAAAAGGATAAGAGACTAGATATAAATTATGAAGTGTATGACATGAGACTTCGTGTTAATGTGTCTATGTCGAATGGATATCCTATATTTACTATAAGAATAATAAAAAAGGAATTACCTGTGTTTAAAAATTTGAATATACCAGACATTATAAGAAAAATAGCATTATCTCCACAAGGAATGCTACTTGTAACTGGTAAATCTAATACAGGTAAAAGTACAACGTTAAACGCTCTTGTTAATGAAATAAATCACACAACAAATAAAAAGATATTGATGCTTGAAAATCCAATTGAATATATGCATGTACCAGATAAATCACTTATTGTACAAAAAGAAATAGGAAAGGGTAGAGATTGTCCGACTTTTGGAATTGGTGCAACAAATGCACTAAGAGAAGACTGTGACATATTAGTTTTGGGAGAGATTAGAGACAGAGAAACTATGGATGCTGCTATAGAAATGGTAGAGTCTGGTCATTTGGTAATTGGAACTATGCATACTAGATCGTGTGCTGAAACTATTGATAGAATAATAAGTTTTTATGATCCAAGTGAGCAAACAACTATAAAATATATGATTTCTTCTGTATTAAGAGCTGTAATATCACAAAGACTTTTAAATGGAATAAAAGATGAATTAGTGATGATTCCAGAAATTATGATAGTTGATGAAGTTGTTTCATATTTCTTAAGAAAAGAAAAGTTTAATAAGAATGACCTTGAAGATGCAATTCAAACAAGACTTTCTAAAGGAAGCTTAAGCTTGACAAATGCACTTGCTTACGCCGTTATAAAAGAAAAAATAACTATGGAGACGGCAATGCTTCAAATAGATGATGATGATAAAGAACGATTATTAAGAACTATTAGACAATTTGATGGAAAAGAATTGAACTATTTTAATTAAAAAAGAAAAAGTAAAAGAGCTATCCAAATTTGGATAGCTCTTGTGTTTTAGTAAAAGTCACGATGCCGCACGTTATTATTAATGTGTACATCTTCAAAAAAATATCTTAGTAATTCGATTCTTTGAATTCGTTCCTTTAAAGAAACTTGTTTACGTTCATAATACTCCTCGAAGTTGTTACAAGAATATATTACTGAAGTGTCTCCTCCATTTATATTGAAAAGCTCGACACCTTCTCTTACAAAACGGTATTTTTCAATTCGCTTGTAATTCTCAAGTGACTCCTCATAATTCCCCCGTTCGTAGGGAATATCGCGAATCTTTGCACAAGCGGATGGAGTGCAGTGTTCACACATTCCGCATTTGTGAGAAGAACAGGATATGTGTACATTATCTTTCTTGGAAATCTTTGCCCAAGAAAGTATGTCACCTTGCTTATACACGATTATGGCGCAACACTTCTCTGGATTATCATAAATCCTTTCCCTAATAGCTATAAGGTTACGTGAAGTAATTCTTTGTAGATCGGTTACTTTGTTTTCTCCATCTGGAAATTCGAAGATTAGAGCACCATACGGATGTTCTTCACTTGCCCGAACAAATTCGATTACCTTGGACTTTTTTGCTGTAGTCTTCATAGATACCCTCCTAAAAATTTTTTAGAGTTTTTAAAAGATTACCACCTTTCACATTATAGCATATTATGTGAATTATTTCAATAGGTTAAAGAGAAGAGTATGTATTTTTAATTATTTTGGTTAATTATTTTTGTATGCAAAATATGCTACAGCACCTATCACTAACAAAATAATGATTTTTCCTTTTGTTACTATTGAAAGTGCCAAAAAAAGTGCCGTACAACCAGCAATTATTGCTATTTTTTTCTCCATATAATACCTCCAATAAATTGATTTAGTTAAAACTTTCATCATTTCCTAATAATGTAACGGGCAATGAAAATAAGATACTCCCAGCAGGAGAGTCATTGCCTGCTTTATGCATAATTGCTTCCATGATGATGTCTCTTTTTTCTCTTTCTGTTACTATAAAAATCATTTCTTTTTCTGCTCCAATTGTGACACCAAAAAAAGTTTCTGAGTCACCAACTCCAGTACCACGAGCGTGTATAACGGTACCACCAGGAGCACCTGCGTCTCTGGCAATTTGCATAACGTTTTCTACATAACCACGATTTGTTATTACTAAGATTAATTCATTTTTGAATTTATAGTTTATTTTTGAATTATCTAGATTCTCTGGAATGTTGTTTTCTAAATGTTCCATTATATTTTTACCTCCTATACTGGATATTGGAATTGCAAAAGAATAAAATTCCTTAAGTTTTTTCTTTGCTAAAGTGGCAATATTTATAGCACTTTCAATATTTAAAAAGCTAAATGCAATACATCTTTCTTTTTCGTCAATTCCAAGGTAGTCGAGCATCATGTCAGTTGCAGTACCTCTGCCGTATCTACCTAGTGTTAGAGGTACATTGTTTTTGTTAAAGAAAGAAATCATATCTTCACTGTTTTTTCTATTTACTATACTTATCATCATAACTAATTTAAGCAATTTTCCCACTCCCAATCTATATTGACAATTTTTTGTTCTTCATTTGAAACTGAAAGTTTTTTAGTTTTATTTAATTTAAGTTTATAAATTAATCCACTTATTTGAATTGATATAAGTGGTGTCATTGCTACCATCGCTACCACACCAAAAGCGTCTGTTAAGATATTTCCGCCAAGTGAAGAGCATATTCCTATTGAAAATGGAATAAGAAATGTAGTTGTTACTGGTCCAGTTGCAACACCACCAGAGTCAAATGCAATAGATGTAAATATCTTAGGAGTAAATATCGACAAAACTAGGGCAATTACATAACCAGGAATTAAAAAATACATTATTGATATTCCTGTTAATACTCTCAACATAGCTAGTCCAACAGCTAATGCAATGCTTATAGATAAGTTAAATTTCATGGCTTTTTCTGGTATTGCACCATCTGTTATATCACTGATTTGTTTAACTAATATTACTACTGCTGGTTCAGCGATTACAATGTAATATCCTATTAACATTCCTATAGGTATTGCAATCCAGTTATAATTTAGATTTGCTATTTCACTTCCTAGTAGATAACCTGCTGGCAAGAAACCAACGTTAACTCCAACTAAGAATAGTACTAGTCCAACAAAAGTGTATAATGAACCAACCAAGGTTTTAATCAATTCTTTTTTTGGCAACTTTAATGCACATACTTGATATATCATAAAGAATACTATGATAGGAAGTAATGCTAATAATACTTCTTTAAAATATGTTGGAAAAGCTGTCATGAATGCATTTGCAATTTCTATTGAATTATTAAGTGTTGCAAATGAGTATGTTGAATAGGCTACATCACTTATGTTGTATAATAGTCCAAGTATAAGGACTGTAATTATTGGCCCAATTGAACAAAGTGCAACAAGTCCAAAACTGTCATTTTCAGATTCTTTGTTTCCTCTTATCGAAGCTGCACCTATTCCAAGTGCTATTATAAATGGTACTGTTATTGGTCCAGTTGTTACACCACCAGAATCAAAAGCAATTGCCCAGAAATCTTTTGGGACAAAAGTTGCTAAGATAAAGGTGATTGAATAAAAAATGAAGAGTAACCAAGAAATATTGATTTTAAATATGATTCTTAAAAAGGCTATCACTAAAAATAAACCTACACCAATAGAAACCGCTATTATTGTTATATTTTCGGGAATTGCAGAAATCTGATTTGCTAGGATTTTTAAATCTGGTTCTGCCAAGGTTATAATTGTACCAAGTATGAATAGTATTATAAAAATGAACAGTATATTTTTGCTTTTTGCTATATTTGCTCCAACTCTTTCGCCAATTACTGACATTGAAACTTCAGCACCTAGAGTAAATAGCCCCATTCCAACTATAAGCAAAGTGGCACCTACAAAGAATAGAGAAATTATATCAACAGGCAGTGGCGTTATTGTAAATGATAATGCGATAATAATAAGTGAAACTGGCAAAATAGAGGATAGCGATTCTTGTATTTTTAATTTGATTTTTTCATTCAATTCTAAACACTCCTTGTCTTTTGTGAATAGTCTAATTTCATTATATACAAACAGTATAACATTCATGTGTGGAATAATAAAGAAAAAAGAACCAGATTTCTATCTGATTCTTAAAATATGGAGCGGGAAACGGGGCTCAAACCCGCGACCTTCGCCTTGGCAAGGCGACGCTCTATCAACTGAGCTACTCCCGCGTGACATTTAGTATATTACACTACAATTTTAAATTAGTCAATACAATTTTGAAGAAATTTGCTTGGAGGCGCCAATCAGATTTGAACTGATGATCAGGCTTTTGCAGAGCCGTGCCTTACCACTTGGCTATGGCGCCACTTGCTTTTTCATTATAAAGTATAATAAATAATATGTCAATGATTTTGGAAAAATTCATATTTTAAATTTAAAAACTTTTGAAAAGTTTTTAATATTGTTAGGAGCTGGCGTGTGTATGAGATGATTTAACAATGTTAAAATGGATTATTTAACTACTATACCATTACACTAAGATTAAATAAATATTACAATATTATTACAATTATTGAATTATTGAGTATTTGAATATAAAATAAGTGCATAATATTGATGAGATAGATTTGTAAGTATTATATTGAAATTATATTTTGTTTAATAAGAGGTGACTTATGAAAAAGTGCTTAAGAATTGCTTTAGTTAGCTTAATAATTGTGATGACAGCTGTTGTTGCTTGCTATGCTACTGATTATAAATATCCAGATCTTACTTGGATTACAAAAGACAAGAATGGTAAAGAAGTCGTTAATGTACATTTTGCCACAAGAGAAATCACGCAAGCTACTAACATTAAAGTTATGGAAGGATATCCAGATGGCACATTTAGACCAGATGATCCAATAAAAAGAAGCGAATTCATTAAGATGCTTATAGGTCTTGCTACAAACAAAACATTTGATTTTGGAAACATTGATTCTAAATATAACACTTGGTATGGACCTTATGTTACAGTCGCAGAAATGCAAGGTGTTATAGAAAAAAATCAATATACACAAAAGGAATTGGATGAGCCTATAACAAGGCTTGAGATGATTTTAATGCTTGCTAAGACACAGATTAACATGAAAGGCATTCCGCAAAATCAACTAGGCAAACTAGTATATACAGATATAGATAGTCTTACACAAGATGAAAAAGATTTAGTATTACACGCAGCACAATATGATTTACTTGAGGGAATGAAAGATGGATCTATTAAGTTGTTAGAGCCAAATAAAAATCTTACAAGAGGTGAAGCTGCGGCTGCATTGATGAGAATCTATTGATGTACAAAAGAATTTCAATTTACAAATGACGTTTTAAGTACTAAAGATTGCAAAGTACAAAAGAATTGTTTGATGTACAAATGAATTTTTTAGGTACGAAAGATTTTTATATTTACAAAAGATTGTTAAAAGCCTATGAGATATAGTATTTGTCTCATAGGCTTGTTTTTTATGTAATAGGAAAGTAACAGATTTACAACCTTTTATGCATTGCTTTTCTTTCCTATTACACAAAAAAATATTAATTTATGCGAGAGATTTTCTTTCTTTCAGTCGAAAACTTTCGAGGGACGAAAGAATGAAAATCGAAGATTTTCATCTTTCTTGAAAGTTTTTTCAATTTTTTTTAATTTGGTAATTCAATCTGAGGATTTTCTTTAGATTTTTTATATATTGTTAATTTTTTACCAATTACTTGTACAATTTCTGAACCTGTTTTCTCTGCGATTTCATCTGCGATACTATGTTTGTCTGCAGGTGTTGAGTCTAGCATTGTTATTTTTATTATTTCACGAGCTTCTAGTGCATTTTTTAGTTGTTCAATTTGATTGTCGTTTACTCCATTTTTCCCGATTTGAAAAATAGGTTGTAGATTTTGTGCAATGCTTCTTAAGTAAGCTCTTTGTTTTGAAGTAATCATATTAATTTTCCTTTCTTATGTGAAAGCTACCAAATTCACATACCATCATATTTCCTGTACATAATAACAGAATATTGCTAAAAAATCAATATTCTTAAAATATTACATATAATTGCAATGGTTGAATATATTATGATATAATACGAATGGATGTGGTAAAATACTCCATTTGCTCATGCTTTATACTGATTTTGTGTGTGCTTTATTTTAATAGAAAATATAAAATTTCTTTAGGAGGAAAGTATGCGAAATGTTTTGGTGTGTGTGTGCATAATAATTGGAACAATTATAGGTGCTGGTTTTGCATCAGGGCAAGAAATAATAAGTTTTTTTAATCGCTTTGGTGGAGCTGGTTTTTATCGGTATATTAATTGCTTGTACTCTGTTTGGTGTTGTTCCAATAATCATTATGAATCTTGTAAATAAAAATGATATAGATGATTATAAAAAGCTTGTAAACAATAATGAGTGGATAATTCTTGTTATGGAAGTTTTTTCGTTTGTTTGCTTTTGTATAATGGTATCTGGTATTAGTGCATTTTTGCAAGAACTATTTAATTTTCCTTATTATATTTGCTCGATATTTGCAGGTGCGATTTGTGCATTGATGCTTTTAATGAAATTTAGTGGAATGGAAAAGATAAATTCAATATTGGTGCCATTAATTATTATAGGAATTGTTTTGCTTGGGATAAAAGAGTATGATCCTAATACATTTAAAGTTGATGGCACGATAGATATTCCAAAAGGATATACTAGCAGTTGGCTTGTTTCTAGCGTACTTTATGCGAGTTATAATATGCTAATTTTGTTACCTGTGTTGACTAATTTTAAAAGATATAATCTTAGCAAATTGCAAATATTTTTTACAGGATTTTTTGTTTCTGTATTTCTTACAAGTATGTCTTTGATAATTTATAATGTATGCAATATATTTTATCCTCAAATAATGAGTGTAGAAGTACCAACATTAAAACTTGCTATGATGCATGGAACATTTGTAAAAATCTTTTATTGTGTTGTGATACTGTCTTCGATACTTACAACAGCGTTTTCAACAGGATATAGTTTTTTATGTATGAAAAATGTTAAAAATTACAATAGAAATGCTATAATTATTTGTATACTTGCAGTATTATTTTCGGGAATTGGTTTTTCAAAACTTATAAATACGTTGTTCCCACTTTTTGGCTATCTTGGAGTATTGCAAATAATTTTGGTTTTAATTATGCAAAAGAAAAATGGAAAGGGAGTAAAATGAAAAAAATAATTGTTGCTTTAATAATATTTATAATTGTTATTTTAGGTGTTGCAATTTACAAAAACTATGATGAAGTTGTTGCATATATTACTAATAAAGATTGGCAAATTACAGAATCTGTTGGTAGTGTTAATGTAAATAATTTTTACACAGTAGATGGAACGAGTTCAAGTTTAGTTGTTGTTGGAAATAATTATATAGAGGGATATGCTAATACATCTAAGCAGTCTTTTGATGAGGCAGTTTCACTAAAAAGTGCTATAACTGATTCGAATGGAGATTATTGTATTGTTGCAGAAAATGATGGTACGAAAGTATATATGATAAATGGCTCTAAAAAGATTTGGAACATTGAGATACAAGGAACAATTCTAGGTGTTTCTGTTAATAAGAATGGATATTCAGCAATAATTTATAAGCAGGCTGGGTATAAATCCTTGGTAAGACTTATTGATGCAGAAGGTAATGAAGTATTTACTAGTTATTTAGCATCTACATATGCTGTTGATGTTGCAATTTCTAATGATAATAAAATTTTAGCAATAGCAGAGATAAATGCAGAAGGAATAAAGGTTCAGTCTGCTGTTAAGATGATAGATATAAATAATATTAAACAAGAAGATGTAAAAAAATTAGATTTGGGTGATAATGTCTTAATAATTGATATAGAATTTAACGAAAAGAATCATTTAGTTGTTCAAACAGATAATGCAGTTAAAACGGTAGAAAGTGGAAATGTTAAAGATTTTTTATCTGATAAAAATATTAATGCAAATATTGTTAATATAAAAAATGATAGTTGTGCAATTATTGTTTCAAAAGTGGATAACGGATTATTTGACTCTAGTTATGTGCTTAATATTTTTGATTATAAAAATGATATTACGAATAAAAAAGAGTATGAATTAAAGAGTCTTCCTTCAATGATTGCTACTCAAAAGAAAAATATAGTAGTGCTTGTTGAAAACGAATTGCTGGTTGTTAATACGAATGGAAAACTTGTGAAGAGGCTTGAATCTGTTGGAAATGTTAAATCGCTTGTTATGTTTGATAATGGTAATTCAGTAGCATTGGTATATCGAGATAAAATTGAATTTTTGAAGATATAGATAAGGAGTGATGATAATGGGAATATATATTGATATTGTGGCAGTTTTAATTGTTGTTGTTGCGGCTGCGGTTGCGTATTTTAAGGGATTTGTTAAAACTTTTTTCGGATTCGTTTCTACAATACTTGCTATAGCACTTGCTTGCATGTTTTGTAAAACTCTTGCTACTTACATAAAAGATAACACAGAAATAGATGATTTTATAATGAAAAGTATTATATCAATAAATGGTAATTCGAGTGGAGATGTTAGTGATGATACAGAGACGATTACAGAAGATTCAGAAAATACTTCTACTAGTATAGCCGAATCTATTCCAAATACTCTTAATGAAATGTTTGGATTAGATAAAATGAAAGAAGAAGCAACAACAAATATTGTAAACAAGATTACAGATATAGTAATAAACATTTTAAGTTGGTTAATAATTTATGCAATTACAAGAATTGTTCTTTTAATACTTACTTTGATTTTTGACGGAATAATGAGCTTGCCAGTACTAAAAACTATAAATAATCTGGCTGGTCTCGCACTAGGTGCAATAATGGGAATATTTAGAGTGTATTTTATACTTGCGATAGTTTATTTTGTATCTAACATAGTAAACATAGCAGGTGTTGTAAATGCAATTAGCATTTCAACTGTGGTTTCACAAATGTATAATAATAATCTACTTATAAATATTATTTTTTACATAATTTGAAACAAAATCTTGTTGTAAATAGTCTAAAAATTTGATAAAATGACTCAAATGTGTCAATTATAATATTAAATGTACTAATGATGAAAACTATAACTATATAAAAAGGAGTTTGACCAAATGAAAGGGTTTAAGAGTTTTTTGAAAGGACTAGCTGTTGTTTTAATACTAATTTGCGTTGTTGTAGCAGGTGGAGCAGCAGCAATATACTATGAAAATTTAGAAAAAGATATGAAAGAAAATAGTGGTGATTCAAAGCTTGCTCAATTTTTAGTTTCGGGTGGCGAAACTCAGAAGAAGGAAGAACCATTATTTACATGTTTGTTTATGGGTAGAAATGCTCACTTAACAGATTTTATGATGCTTGCACAATATAATCCGAATACAAGAGAAGTTTCATTAATGTCCATTCCAAGAGATACTTATGTTGGAACATCTTCTGTTGATGGGAAAATAAATTCTATATATATGTACAAATATCCAGAAAAGGTAGTAAAGGCAGTTGAAGAGATTACTGGAGTTGATATTCAACATTATTTAATATTTAATGCTAAAATATTAAGAAATATAGTAAACGAACTTGGAGGCGTTACTGTCACTGTTCCTTTTGATATGGACTATGATGATCCAGAACAAAATTTGTATATACATTTAAAGAAAGGTACTCAAAGACTTTCTGGAGCACAAGCAGAACAATTTGTTAGGTTTAGAAAAAATAATAATGGTGGCGGATACGCTAATGGTGATGTTGGAAGAATTGCTACACAGCAACAGTTTATAAAAGCAATGATTTCAGAGGTGTTAAAAGTTGAAAATATAGGGAAAGTAGGTAACTTAGTAAAAATTGCTTTAAATGGTACAGATACTGACTTAACTCTTGATGTGGTACAAGAATATTTGGATGATGTAGTAACATTCAAAAAGGATAGAGTAAGGATAGAAACTTTGCCTGGCGTAGGAAAGTATGGAAAAGGACCTGATGGTTTAACTCGTTCATTCTTCTATCATGATGCAGAAAAGACTAAAGAAATCGTAAAAGAATTATTCTTCACTTCTATAGATGATGTTAATTCTTCTGGTGACTCGGCTACTTCAGGTGATAAGAAGAATGATATAAATACAAAGGCACAAGAAGTTATTTCGCAAGGTCTGGAAACAGAAAGCGGTAATAATGATGAAAGAATCAGAATTGAAGTGTTAAATGCTAATGCAAAAACTTCAAAAATGAATGACTTAGTGGAAAAGTTAAATTCAAATGATTGTAATGTGGTAAAGATAGGTAATTATCCAACAACTAAAGTTGAAAGTTCGAGAATAATAACTTATGGAAAGCAAACATCAGATGAACTAGAAAAAATAAAGTCATTATCAGGTATTAAAAATATTGAAGAAAGTGATGAAAACGTTAATGTTAAATTTACAATCATAATAGGTGCAAACTATTAAGAGATATAAGTTTATGAGAAGAACCTAAATCGATATTATCGAAAGTTTGGGTTCTTTTTTTATGCGAGAGATTTTCTCACTTTCAGTCGAAAACTCTTGAGTGTCGAAAGACTGAAAATCTCCGATTTTCAGCTTTCTTATGTTGATTTTTAGGGGTATATGTAGTATAATTTTTAAATGAAATTGCCGAAAAATAGGCGATATGACGACGAAAGAAGGGTTTATATGGATTATAAATTTTCTGAAATTGAAAAGAAATGGCAAGATATATGGGAAAAAGAAGGAGCTTTTAAAGCAAAGAATGACTTTACAAAGCCAAAATTTTATGGATTAATTGAATTTCCATATCCATCGGGAAATGGTCTTCATGTTGGTCATCCAAAGAGCAATACTGCAATTGATATAATTTCAAGAAAGAGAAGAATGGAAGGGTATAATGTGCTTTATCCAATAGGTTGGGATGCTTTTGGACTTCCAACTGAAAACTATGCTATAAAAAATAAAATTCATCCATCAATAGTTACAAAACAAAATGTTGATCATTTTAGAGAACAACTTAAAAAGATTGGATTTTCTTTTGATTGGGATAGAGAGATAAACACTACAGATCCAAGTTATTATAAATGGACACAGTGGATATTCTTACAGATGTACAAACATGGACTTGCCTATAAAGCAGAGATTCCAATAAATTTTTGCACAAGCTGTAAAGTTGGACTTGCAAATGAAGAGGTTGTAAACGGTGTTTGTGAAAGATGTGGAGGAGAAGTTGTTCAAAAGATTAAGAGTCAATGGATGTTGAAAATTACTGAATATGCTGAAAGATTATACGACGATTTGGACGAAACAGATTTTATCGATAAAGTTAAAATCCAACAGAGAAATTGGATTGGAAAATCTAAAGGTGCGGAAGTTAAGTTTAAAGTTGCTGGAACTGATGAAGAACTAATAGTGTTTACAACTAGACCAGATACATTGTTTGGTGCTACATATATGGTGGTTTCACCAGAGCATAAGATTCTTGAAAAATTAAACATTGAAAATATTAATGAAGTAAAAGAATATCAAAAAGAAGCTGCTAAAAAGAGCGAGTTTGAAAGAACCGAGATGAATAAAGATAAGACAGGTGTTATGCTTAAGGGCGTAAAGGCAATTAACCCTGTTAATGGTAAAGAGATTCCTATATGGATTTCTGATTATGTACTTGCTTCTTATGGAACTGGAGCAATTATGGCTGTTCCTGCTCATGATGATAGAGACTGGGCTTTTGCTAAAAAATTTAATATGCCTATAATTCAAGTAATTAGTGGTGAAGGAGACGTAAATGAAGCACCTAACACTAATACGGATACTGGGGTTATGATAAATTCAGAATTCCTAAATGGAATTGAAGTTAAAAAAGCTATTGATACTATGATAAAATATCTTGAGGAGAATGGAATAGGAAAGGCTAAAACTAACTTCAAACTTCGTGACTGGGTATTCTCAAGACAAAGATATTGGGGAGAACCAATACCAATGGTTCATTGCGATAAATGTGGTTGGGTTCCACTTCCAGAAGAATCTTTGCCATTAGAACTTCCATACACAGATAGTTATGAACCAACAGATAATGGTGAATCTCCTCTTGCAAATCTAACTGATTGGGTTAATACAACTTGCCCTCATTGTGGTGGAAAAGCAACTAGAGAAACTGACACAATGCCTAACTGGGCTGGTTCATCATGGTATTTCTTAAGATATATTGATCCACACAATGATAAGGAAATTGCTGATAAAGAACTTTTAAAATATTGGCTACCAGTTGATTGGTATAATGGTGGAATGGAACATACGACACTTCATTTATTATATTCAAGATTTTGGCATAAATTCTTGTATGATATAGGTGTGGTGCCAACTAGTGAACCATATCAAAAGAGAACTGCACACGGTATGATATTAGGTGCAAATGGCGAGAAAATGTCTAAATCTAGAGGAAATGTTATAAATCCAGATGATATGATTGCACAATATGGAGCAGATACCTTAAGAATGTATGAGATGTTTATGGGTGCATTTGATCAAGCTGCACCATGGTCTGAGAAGAGTGTAAAAGGTTGTTACAGATTCTTGGAGAGAGTATATAACTTGATGGATATTTTAGTTGATGGTGATGAATATTCAAAAGAACTTGAATCAATAATGCACAAGACTATTAAGAAAGTGTCTAATGATTATGAGAAGATGAAGTTCAATACTGCTATAGCTAGTATGATGGAACTTATTAATGAAGTGTATAAAGTTGGAAGAATAAATAAAGCCGAACTTAAAACTTTCATTACTTTACTAAATCCAGTAGCACCACATATAACTGAGGAAATGTGGGAGAGAGCAGGATTTGAAGGAAGATTATATCAAACTACATGGCCAGAATGTGATGAAGAAAAAACTGTAGATTCAGTAGTAGAAGTACCAGTTCAAGTAAATGGAAAACTTCGTAGTGTAATAAAAATAAATAAGGGTGCGACAAGTGAAGAGGTCGAAAAAATTGCACTTGCTGATGAAGAGGTTAAGAAGTTTGTAGACGGTAAAGAAATTGTTAAAAAGATATATGTTCCAGAACGTATATTTACAATAGTTGCTAAATAAACAAGAAAGCCTGTGAGTTTAAAACTCGCAGGCTTTTATGATATCTTTATCAAAGATATTTATATATTTTCTCTATTGAATTTTGTATTTGCTCCTGCTTCGATTTCAGATAAATCATGAGTTTCAAATACATTTAAAAATGCTTCTGCTATTGCTGGATCAAATTGTGTTCCGCTACATCTTCTAATTTCATCTAATGCTTTTTCTAATGTGAATCTTGGACGATAGCTTCTGTCTGATGTCATTGCGTCGAATGAGTCTGCAACAGATATTATTCTTGCATTGTAAGGAATATCTTCTCCTGCAAGGCCAGAAGGGTATCCTCTACCATCAAATCTTTCGTGGTGATGTTTTACCATTGGAATTAAGTTATCGAAGATTTTTGATGGTTGTAGTATATGTGCTCCTATTGATGGATGGTTCTTGATGTCATCATATTCATCATCTGTTAGTTTTGATGTTTTTTGCAAGATGGAGTCAGGAATTCCTATTTTTCCTATGTCGTGGAATAATCCACCATCTCGTATTAAATCAACTTGTTCTTCAGGTAAGTTAAGCTGCTTTGCTATTAATACGGCATAATAAGAAACTCTATCTGAATGATTTTTTGTATAAGAATCTTTTGCATCAACAGCTAAACGTAAAGATTCCATTGTGCCTCTATATGCACTTTTTAGCTCATCATAAGCATGTTCTAGTTGCTCGTTTATATCTTTTATAATTCTCATTTGTGAAACTGATTTTAAACCAGATTCAACAAGTAATATGATTTGATCGAATTTGTCACTCTTTTCGCAGTACCCTTGAATGTCTAATCTTTTTATTGTTTCAAGTGGAGGAGCTAAGTCCTTGTGACCAGTAAGTAATAGGATGTATAAGTCTTTATTAAATTTTCTTACTTCTTCAACTACTTGATCACCATGAATTGGCATCATTAAAAAGTCTAGAATTAGCATATCAAAATGTTCTTTTTTTAATAATTCTATTGCTTTTAATGGATCTGTTTCGCCAACTAAGTTGTATTGGTTTAGAAAGATTGCAAGCGAATCTATTATCCCTTGTTCATCATCAACAACTAATATTTTAAAATCTTTTTTCTGAACAGTATCTTTTAATCTCATTTTTACCTCCTTATTTTATTGGTATTGTGATTCTAAATGTTGTGCCTACATTTTCTTCTGATGTGAAATTGATGTCTCCACCAAATTTACCTTTTATTGTAGAGTACGACATATACAATCCAAGACCAGTACCATTTTTTCCTTTTGTTGTTACCATCTCTTTGAACAATTTATTTTTTGTTTCTTCATTCATACCACATCCTAAGTCGCGTACAACAATGTAAACATTTTTATTATCAGCATTGATGTTAAAAAATATTTTTTGATTAGGTACACCTTGATAAGCTTGAATTGAATTTGAAATTAAGTTTATAACAACTTGAATTAAATTGTTTATATCGCCATGGAGTGTTAGTGCAGGATCACATTCAATATTGCCTTCAAGAGTAAGTAGGGCTTTTTTAATTTCGTGTTTTATTAATATATCTACTTTTTTATACAAATCATAAACTGTAAATTCTGAGTAGTCTGATGTTGCAAGTTGAGATGCTTGACCTTTAACTGCGGTTATAATGTCTGACATGTAAGACGTATAAGTCTTGATTTTTGTGATCCATTCGAGCATATCCTTTGCAATATCTCTATGGTCTTCTGGAGTTACTTGTGGGTTGTTTATTGATGCTATGTATTCTCCAACGAGTTCTGTTAGACCTTCAGCCGCACCTGATATAGACATTATAGGAGTTTTCATGTTGTGTGCTATTCCACCAATCATCTGTCCTAGCGACGCAAGTCTTTCTTGCTCTAATAATATTTGCTGGTTGTTTTGAATTGTATTAATATATTGTTTTGTTAATCCTTGTATTTCGTTAAATGCAATTACTAGGTCGCCAATTTCATCATTTGAAGTAACCGCTAAGCTATTACTTAATTCATTTGAATTTCCGTGTGCTATCTCTTTCATGTTTTTAGCAACTAGTGATATTTCTTTTGAAACAGAATTTGAAAAGAAATATACAGAAATGCCAGCATAGATAAGTATTATAAAAATATTTGCAAGTGCATTGGTTAAGTATTTGTTTGATAGATCATAACGAATTACTACTTTTAAAGGCGTTCCACCAATATCTACTGGTATTACAATGCCTTGATTTTCTGTACCATAGTAGTCGTAAACATAGTTGTCATATTTGTCTGATAATTCAAGTGCATACTTTATAAAGAAGTCAGACACTTCAATATTTTTAAAGTTTAAAAAATTGTTGTTTTCATCTATGATAAATACTGCATCATTAGAAGACATTAGTTCCATGCTATTTAACATGTTTTCTAATTCTTTTAAAGAAGTAGGCGAGGTGGTTTCAATTAATGAATATACTTCATAAGTGTAATGCTCTTTTAACAAGTATGATTTATCTTCCATGTTGTTTGAATATATAAGTAGAAATGTATAAAACAAGCAAACTAGAACAAGTGATGATATTTGAAACATTAATGTCGCAGTAAGATTAAAACTTAACTTGTTAGTTTTCTTAATATTAGTCAAACGTACTAAGATAGATTTAAAAGCACCCCTTAAAAATATGTATGCCAATGAAGCTGTTAATGTCGATATTGTGAATATTATTAGTATTACTTTTATGTCAGCAAATGATGTGAATTTTAAAAGCATAAATACCAGTGACATTATTACTGTTGGAAGTATAACTATAATTGCAAATATATATTGCGGTAAAGTTAAACATTTAGCCATTATTTTATCTAATCTTTTTTGAGCTTCTTTATCTGTTTTTGTTTGATGTTTTAATAAGTCTATATTATTAAAATCTTTTGTTTCAAGCAATATAAATGTAATACCTATGGCAGTTAAAGCTAAATATATCAACGTGAACTGCATTAAATATGTTATACCACTTGAAAAATCTCTGTCGAAACTAGAGTTTATAGTTCCTGGTCCATAATTTAAAAGTATTGGTATAAGATAATATGTAAGTAACACTCCTAAGAAAATTGTAAATGTAAAATAAAAACATGCTGCAAATCTGGCGTTCTTTGAAAAGAACTGTGAAATCTTGCTTAGTATTTTAGATTTTTTCTTCTTCATTTGTATCCTCCAAAATATTTTTTATAAATAAGTCAAGGTACTCATTAGTAATATTAGGCCAAGTAAATGAATTATGCTTCAAGTATTCACGAGTTAAATTATCGTTAATAGTTATTTTTGTATCATAATTAAGATTTTTAGAATTATTTAAATCAGTAATGAAATTTTCTAGATAGTTGTGATTCTTTTCATTATGTATGAACTCAAGAAAATCTTCAGGTGAGATAAATTCTATATTTACATTGTAATGATGTAATACATGTATTAAATTGGTTATGCTTATAAGGTTGTTATTCAACAAGTGAAATACTTTATTTTCATATGTCATTAACTTGACTATTGCACGAGCACATGAATCTACAGGAGTAAATTCTAGCTCTTGGTTAGATAAATTGTTTGGCAATTTACCTAGCTTTATGAAGCCGTAAATTCGTTTGAAATATGCATTATCAAATTTGTTTATTTGGAATTTTCCATCTGATATACGCTGCATCAAATTACCAATTCTGAATATGTTGACATTAAGTCCTTCATTTTGAGCCTTAAACACTTCATTTTCAGCTTCAAATTTTGTCCTAACATATACATTATCTTTGTAGTTTTGTCCTATATAAAAATCATTTTCTGTAAAATCATATTCAATATCATTTTGCACTAAATAGTTCCCAGAAATAGATGTTGTTGAAATATGATTTAGTGTAGCATTTGCTTCTTTTGCAAACTTTATAAGATTTTTTACTGTTACAACATTTGAATTATAGAACAAGTTGTAATCTCCAAAATGTTTTACTAGTGAAGCACCATTTATAACGCAATCAATCCTACCAATTAAAGTTTTATATAATGTAACATCAATTCCTAAATTGTCTCTTACTAAGTCGCCATCTATAGGAATTATTTTATCATCTATAAGTAAATCATACTTTTCACCAAAATAGTAGTGTAATATTTCTTTTAGTCTATCTTTATAATTTTTGTTAGGTTTGTTTCTTATTACACAGTATAAAGTCACATTAGGATATGTGTTAATTATTTCAGCAAGTATATGTGAACCTAAAAATCCAGTTGCACCAGTCAACAATATATTTGTTGGTTCGTTAGATTTTTTGTTTATATCATCAAGCAAAATAGGTTTATGTGAAAATATCTCTATATCATTTTTTAAATCTGTTTTTAAATTATTTAAAATATAATCAGATATTGCTCTGACGGTAGGATTTTCAAATAGCACTTGAGATTTTACATTTATATCATTTTTAAATAAAACAGATTGTATTGAGATTATAGATAATGAGTCTCCACCAAGATCGAATATATTATCATCAATACCTATATTTTCTTGCTTTAAAACTTTTTTCCATGCCTTCAATATTTTTTCATCCAATTCATTTCTAGGGGCTACAACTATGTTGTCTTTAGGTTTTATATAAAGCTTTTCTAAAGCTTTTCTATCGATTTTTCCATTAGGAGTTAATGGAAACTTTTTAACTACATCAATTTCTTGGGGAATCATGTAGTATGGTAAAAACTTTTTCAATTCTTGTTTTAATTCTTTAATGTCGATATTATTTTTTGTTTCTATGTATGCAGCAAGTGAAATTGTACTTTCTGTATGCTTTAAAAGAGCAACTACATTTGGATTCTTTGTGTATTTTGAAATTGCACTTTCAATTTCGCCTAAATTTATTCTAAAGCCATTATATTTTACTTGATAGTCAACACGTTCATGGAATGTCATTAATCCCTCTTCATTTATAGAAACAACATCACCAGTTTTGTACATTAATGTGTTTTCTTTAAAAGGATTTGGTATAAATCTTGTGTCTGTTAAGTCTTGTCTACCAATGTAACCTTTTGCAAGACCAGGACCAGAAACATAAAGTTCACCTCTTACATTGAATGGTTGAACTTTTAAGTTGTTATTTAATATATAGCAACTACAGTTATTTATTGGCTTTCCAATGAATACAGTTGAATCATTTTTGTCAAATTTATGGAATGTTGTACAAACGCTATTTTCTGTTGGACCATATTCGTTAAATATTTCAACATTTGGTAATATCTCAAAATGTTTTTTTACAAGTTCAATTGCAAAACCTTCACCAGCAACTGTAACTGATTTGAAATTAGTCATAACATCTGATATTTCATTTAATAACACATTATAAAAGCTTGGAACAACTAACATATGATTTATATTGTGTTTTATGATTAGTTGCCTAATTAATGATATATCAAAATTAGAATTGCTTTGATTTATCAATACAAGCTTTGAACCAGAAATAAGTGGTGTAAAAATATCTTCAACAGAACTATCAAAAGCAAAAGAAGGTATTTGTAAAACCGATATATTTTTATCAAAGTTATAAGCATCTTTCCTCCAAAGAAGAGTGTTTACAATGCTATAATGCCTTATCATAACGCCTTTAGGCTTTCCGGTAGAACCAGATGTGTAAATTACATAGGCTAAATCGTCAGCTTTGCTTATATTGTCCCAATCATCTTTTGAAGATAATTCATCATATTTAACAATAATGTCAGTAAGTGAAGAGTTGCTGTATGTCATATCTTCGGATCTTAATAAAAGTTTGCACTTACTATCATCAATCATGTAACCGATTCTTTCATCAGGGTAATCTGGATTTATAGGCATATATGCAGCACCAGATTTTAAAACAGCAAGTATAGAAATTATCATTTCTAGTGATCTGTTAAAAAGAACTCCTATGAAAGTGTTTCTTTTTGCACCAGCTTTAATTAAAACGTCTGCTAAATAATTACTTTTTTCATCTAGTTCTTTGTATGTTAATTCTTTATCTTCAAAAACAAGTGCAATGTCATTAGGATGCGACTTTGCAATAGATGAAAACAATGTAGCAATTGTATTGTTTTTGTCATAGATATAAGAAGTATCATTGAACTTATTTATTAAAATATCTTTTTCATCAGGTGTGACAATTTCTAAATCTTTTACTAAAATGTTTGGAGTGCTTATCATTTGCTCTGCCATGTATACAAGTCTGTTGTGTAATGTGGAAATATCTTTCTCATTAAAAACAGATGTAAGAAAATCATAGTCCATAATTGGTGCACTAGTACCGTCAATGTCAGATATATTAATTACAAGTGATTCGACTTGATGGTTAGTAAAAATCCATCTTGATTCAAATTCAAAATCAAGGTCAGAAGAATCAGCCTTGGCATTTTGATATGAAAACAAAATGTCATATAGGTTACTTGTACGACCAAATTTTTTAGTGTAGTACTTTTGAAGTTCAGCAAAAGGATATTTTTGATGTCTAAGACCACCAATTTGTTGAACAGCAATATCTTTTATATAGTCGGCTATTGACTGATTACCATCTATTTTATTCTTAAAAGGAAGCGTTGAAATAAACATTCCTAGTGCATTTTTTTCTTTAAAATTAGTTCTATTTAAATAAGGTGTTCCAATAATAATATCATCAGTATTTTCTATGCGTGAAAAGTATATAGATATAATTGCATAGAAAAATGAGAAAATTGAAATTTTGTTTTCGCTACAATACTTTGATATACTTTCAGGAAGATTAAAAGATTTTCTAATTGAATCTGTTTCAAAACTATTACTACTTTTTAAAGACAAAATTTCAGAACTAGAACTAAATTTATCTTCCCAGTATTCTTTATCTTTTTTAAATTTATCTGATTTTAGGTATTCTTCTTCAGAGTTTATGAAGTCTTTGTATGATGAAGTCCTATAAGAAGAATTCTCTTTGTTTAAAATCATAGAATTATAATCTTTTAGTACTTCTTCTAAAACTATAGAATGTGACCAAGCGTCGCTAATAAGATGGTGGGCTATACAGCAAAAACCACCATAACCAGAAAGATTTTCGAACATTAAAAATTTAACAGGAGTAGACGAGTAAATATCAAAAGTTATACCTTTAATAAACTCTTCTAATTCATCAATATCATTTACAACAATCTTTTGCACATCAAAAGGAGAATAATCCTCAAAATATTGAGTCGTAGTATCTCCATTTTTCAAGAAACGAGTGCGTAAAGCATCATTACGTTTAACAAGATTGTTAATCGCTTTCTCTAACAACTCATAATTAATATTATCTTTTTTAATCATTGCCCAAGCTGGAATGATGAAAATATGTTGATCTCCATAAAAGGCCTCAGACATATAAATTGAATTTTGAGGATTAGTTAGATCATAAAATATCTTTTCTTGAGTTTCTTTCATAACTTACCTTCCTTACTAAAAATAAACACCATATTGAAATAAAACTTGGTTGCTACGTTTCGATAATTTTCTACCTATTATAATATATTAAACAAGTGGAAAAAACAAGGAAAAACGAGAAATATTGGAATTAAAATAAAATGAAAATAGCACAAATATATTTTACATAATTGAAGTATATTTTTCCCCGAAAACTGTAAAATAGTATAGTGACAAAAACGCCACAGATACACTAATACCAGTAGTTACAAACAACATGAAATTTGGTATGATTTTCAAAAATGTGAAAATTATGTGAATTTTAGCACTCGACTATTGACAGTGCTAAAAATAGAGTTATAATTGTGTTTGTAATCAAAAGAAAGGAATCTTTTGAGAGCATAAGACAAAAAATAATATGTGTTAACTTATGTGGTGTCAACACATTAATATGAAAGGGAGAGATTTATATGATGATGATACCAAGAAGAAATAATGAATTTGATTTGTTTAATGATTTGTTTAGAGATCCATTTTTTAATGAACATGAAACAAGAATTATGAAGACAGATATTAGAGAAAAGAAAGACAAGTACTTGATAGACATTGATTTACCAGGATACAATAAAGATAATATAAAGATTTCAGTAGAAGATGGATATTTAACAGTACAAGCATCTATTGATTCAAATCACGAAGAAAAAGAAGATGGCAAGTTTGTAAGAAGAGAAAGATATATGGGAAGTTGTTCAAGAAGCTTCTATGTAGGTGAAGACGTAAAGAGTGAAGACATTAAAGCTTCATTCAAGAATGGTATTTTGAATTTGGAAATACCTAAAATTGAAGAGAGCAAGAAACTTCCAGAAAAGAAATATATTGAAATTGGTGACTAATTGAAAGAAGTGATGTGAAGCTGGAGGGCTAGTGATATTTGGCTATCACTAGCCCTTAAAATTTGTATTTTTGTAATAATAAAAAAATTTTATTATTACAAAAATATATTAATTAAAGCATAAAGTTTTGAAATATTGCAATGAAAATATAAAAAAATAAAATAGGAGTGAATGTGATGAGTAAAAAAGAATTTAAAGCAGAATCGAAAAGAGTATTGGATTTAATGGTTAATTCGATTTATACAAACAAAGAAATATTTTTAAGAGAACTTATATCAAATGCTAGTGACGCAATAGACAAGTTATACTACAGATCGTTAACTAAAAAGGATGTTGAATTAAACCAAAGTAATTTACAAATAAACATTAAACTAGATGAAAAAGGCAGAAACATCATAATTTCAGATAATGGTTGTGGAATGACAGGAAAAGAACTAGAAGAAAACTTAGGAACTATTGCAAGAAGTGGTTCTTTAGCGTTTAAACAAGAAAATGAGAAGAAAGAAGACATAGATATAATTGGTCAATTTGGTGTAGGATTTTATTCATCATTTATGGTTAGTGATAAGGTTACAGTAAAAACAAAATCACCAGATGATGAAAAGGCTCATGTATGGGTTTCAGAAGGAATTGATGGATATACAATAGATGAGTGTGATAAGAAAGATATAGGAACAGAAATAACATTACACATTAAAGAAGATACGGAGGATGATAAATATAGTGAGTTCCTAGATGAATTTAAAGTTAGGGAACTAATTAAAAAATATTCAGACTATATTAGATATCCAATCAAAATGGAAGTAACTCGTAAAGAATTAAAAGAAGGTTCAAAAGATGAATACGAAGAGAAAAAAGAAGAAGTAACTCTAAATAGCATGATTCCACTTTGGAAAAAGAAGAAGAGTGAAATAAAACAAGAAGAATACGAAGATTTTTATACTTCAAAATTCAATGATTGGGAAAAACCTTTAAAGGTAATTCACATTGCGGTAGAAGGACAATACAGTTACAATGCACTTTTATTCATACCAAATCATTTGCCATATGATTATTATACAAAGGAATATGAAAAAGGATTACAACTATATTCAAATGGCGTCTTAATAATGGATAAATGTGCAGATTTATTGCCGGATTATTTTGGATTTGTAAAAGGACTTGTAGATAGCCAAGATTTATCATTAAACATTTCAAGAGAGATGCTACAACATGATAGACAATTAAAAGTAATTGCAAAAAATATTGAAAATAAGATAAAAGCAGAATTAGAAAAAATGCTAAATGAAAATAGAGAAGAATATGAAAAATTCTTTGCAATATATGGCACACAATTAAAATTTGGAACTTATGAGAACTTTGGAATAAATAAAGAAAAATTACAAGAGTTGTTGTTATTCAAATCTTCAAAAGAAGAAAAATTAATAACATTAAAAGAATACGTTGATAGAATTTCAGAAGGACAAGACTCAATATACTATGCAACAGGAGAAACGGTAGACAAAATAAAAGGATTGCCACAAGTTGAAGCAATTCAAGCAAAAGGTTATGAGATACTATATCTAACAGAAAATGTTGATGAATTTGCTTTGCAAGTAATGCAAGAATATCAAGGAAAAAAATTTAAAAACGTATGTGCAGATAATATAGATGTTGGTACTGATGAAGAAAAAGAAGCTTTAAAGAAATTAAATGAAGATAGTAAAGAAATGTTGAATACTATGAAGGAAGCATTACAGAACGAAGTACAAGATGTTAAGTTCACAAACAGACTAACAAAACATCCAGTATGTTTAACAACGGAGGGTGGGTTATCAATAGAAATGGCAAAGACAATAAATAATCAAATAGGAAATGAAGATGCAGTAAAAGCAAAGACAGTATTGGAGATAAACAAAGACCATCCAATAGTTGAAAAACTGAAAACTTTAGCAGAAAATAATAAAGAGGAATTAAAAAAATTTGCAAAAATATTATATGCTCAAGCAAGGATGATAGAAGGACTAACTATAGAAAATCCAACAGAATATAGTAACTGGATATGTGAGTTAATCTCAAAATAACATTTTAGATTTTTAAATAAAATTATTTAGGTAAAAAGAGGCATTTTATGGCCTCTTTTTTGCGTGATTAAAGGTATAAATTCAACGTTGCCGAGAATAAATATTAATTCTATTGACAAATAAAGAATCAAACAATACAATAAAACGCGAAAGAATGTTCGTAAAATAATGCTTGGTTTTCGAGAAAAGGAGGAGAAAATATGAGAATTTATAACAAGTTAGTAAGAGATAAAATCCCTGAAATTATAGTAAAACATGACAGGGCAACACCAATAACACGAGTATTAAACAATGAAGAATATCTTGAAGAATTAAACAAAAAACTACAAGAAGAGGTAAAGGAATATCTTGAAGACAACAACATAGAGGAGATGGCAGATATATTAGAGGTTTTACATGGAATACTTGATGCAAAAGGATGTACATGGGAAGAACTAGAAAAAGTAAGAATAAACAAGGTAGAAAAAAAAGGTTCTTTTAAGAAAAAAATATATTTAGAAAAAGTAAAAGAATAGTTAACGTAATACAAGCCTATTTACATATTTGTATTTTTATGGTAGAATGCAATTGATGTCAATTGTAACTTATATAGACCGACTGAAACTTTAGTTGCTCTTTTACCCAATAAAAAAATGGAGGCTGAGATTATGAAGATCATGGACGCACTTAAACAAAAGCTGGAAGAATCCGCATACGCCCAAGAATCTCAAAGCACTATCAGGAACGACTGGCCTAATAACGAACAAGAACTTGAAGAAAAGCGGACCGCAGACAGTGTTCTAAAAAAGTTTATGGAGATTAATGACACTATTGGAATGAGTTTTATCAGAGAATATGACTTAAACATCAATTACATTGGTTTTCCTGAGTTTAGATGTACAGTAAAAGTCGCGTGTGGAAAAAATGAACCCAAACGACCTTCTGAAAATGCTATGAATTACTTGAAAAATAATGTGCTCCGCATACTGAAAGAAGACGATAATGAAGCCGCACAAAAAGTAAAAATCAAGATATCTTGGTTCTCGGAAAGACATGAAGAAGACATTGCAGTGATGTATTGGGGAGAAGACTTGGAATATGTATATAACGAGTGTTACTGTATCAGAATTATTATGATACCTTAAGAAAGATGAAAACCGAAGATTTTCATTCTTTCAACCCTCGAGAGTTTTCGACTGAAATGAAAAAAATCTTTCGCATAAAAAATAAAAGTGAGTATGTAGAAAAAACTGTGTAAACTAATGAAAATAAGATCCTTTCTATGTTAGAATAAATATAAACATAGGAGGGATTTTTTTATGGGAGAT
>CAVHNT010000011.1:0-2367 GCA_963637565.1 bacterium | reverse complement strand
AGTAACAAATTTGCAATCTTTTATGTATTAATTTTCTTTCCTATTGTATAAAAACTTTAATTTATGCGAGATGTTTTCTTCATTTTAGTCGAAAACTTTCAACAGTCTGAGATTTACGTCAATTTTGATGTGAATCTTTTTTGTGAGATTTCTTTCAAAAACTCTTGAGTGTCTAAAACTTAAAATCAGAGTTTTTTATTTTTCGTGTATAGTTTAAAAATGTCTTACTTGAATCGTAATACTTTTAAAATTAATAATACAATAGATATTAGCGATTATTACAAATGTCAATTAATTCATTTATGTATTTCTTACCTTTTTGTGGTTCTGCTTTATAGTATTCTTTAATAAGCGGAATAACACTATATTTTACTAACATTTTAATTTCTGCATCTGGTAAAGGCTTGCAGAAGTATGAATGACCAATTTGCATATTTTCATCCAAATCGCCATTTATTTCTTCAATTTTTTCTATTACTTTTGATAGTAATTTGTTTTTAGAATAAAATTCCTTAAACTTTTGATTATTGAAAATAGGTGATATTGTATAGAAGCAAAATCTTCTTCTAAGAGCGTAGTCAGTCATTGCAAGTTTTTCATCGAATGTATTCATTGTTCCTATTATATAAAGATTTTCTGGTACATAAAAACGTTCACGAGAACAAGATAATTCAATGTAGTTTTCTTTTCCACGTTTATCTATTTCGATAAGTGAGAATGCTTCACCAAAAATCTTAGGAATATTACCGCGATTTATTTCATCTATTATAACAAAATACTTGTTTTTAGGATCATTTCTGGCTTTGTTGCAAATCCTTTTAAAGCATCCGCGTTTGTATTTATATATTCCTATATCATCTGGTCTATATCCTTCTATAAATTCATCATTAGAATACATTTCATGAAATTGTACCATTAATACTTTTTCATCATCTTTAGAACCTATTATAGAAAAAGCCATACGTCTTGCTATATATGTTTTTCCAACACCAGGAGCACCTTGTAATACAACATTTTTTCTTGCTAAAATCAGGTCGTGTAGTTCATCATAGTCACTTTCATTAAAATATGCATCATTAAGAAATTCTTTTTTAGTATAAATCGCGTAGTCTTGATATCTTTTTTTAGGATTTAATTCGCGAAGCATGCTATATATAACTTCAAACTCACGTCTAGACAATTTAAATAATGTACCTTGCATATATCTGAACACTTCCAAGTTTGCTAATTCTATGTGGGTTTCCATAGCATATCTAGTCACAGTATCTGTTAAGCCTTCAATTTTTCTTAGTTTTATTCTGTTGTCTTTTAATTCATCTTCGCATATACATAAACCCAAAACTTCGTTACTTGGTTCTACTTCATAAGCTATAACTATTTCACCTTTTTTTATTTCAGAAAAGTTTTTATAAAGAGTTCTTAAACTACCGTCTTCATTAAGAGCAGAATAATAAAAGCAATCATCTATATCTAATTCCCTAAATTTCAACATTTTAGGGTTTATGCTAATCCACCAATAATTGTTTCCCATTTTTTATCTCCTTAAGTTTATTTAGGAATTGCAATATTCCAAATAGGTATAATAGCACATTTTATGGTAAACTTCAACAAAAACCTTGAATTTTAGCCAATAAGATGATATAATCACCGCGAAAGTTGAAAGGTTAATGACTAACCTTTTTATAATTAAAAAGGAGGTAGATTTTCGTGCTTAAGAATTTACTCGAGTATTTGCTGTTCTTTCTGGTCTTCTACGTCGCTTCAAAGCTTGTTGAATTCTTTGGATTGATGCCTGCCACGGTGGCTTTCTTTGTGATGTACGCTGTGTTAGTCTTGATAATTGCTGTTTGTGTGTTTAAAAGTTGTGCATCTGATACTATCAACACTGATGTGCAAGGACGAAAACATGCTACGGCAGAAGTGGTTGCGGTTGGTTTCTTTGGATTTTTCATTACTGTTGCAATTGCATGTTTACCAATTCTGGCTGCTTTTATTGCTGCTTTGCTGTTTAGGATCAGCTTTTACACATGTTTTGCCATGAATATATTCTTTATATATTTGTTTGGCGGCTTGATTTTGGCATTTAACTCATGTGATGAGGAGAATGAACAAACAAAATTGAAGGCTGACGATGAAACTAAGCGGTGTGAGGACTTTGAAAAAATGTGTAATGAAGAACATAATACCAATTCTTCAGACTCTAATGAGGACGAAAAAAATGACGATATGTAAGTATGCTCTAAAAGTAGGCAAAATTTGCCTACTTTTTTGTGTAATAGGAAAGTAACAGATTTGCAACCTTTTATGTATTAATTTTCTTTCCTATTACACAAAAAAACATTAATTTATGCGAGAGATTTTCTTCCT
>CAVHNT010000010.1:48778-51850 GCA_963637565.1 bacterium | reverse complement strand
ATTTATGCGAGAGATTTTCTTCCTTTCGGTCGAAAACTCTCGAGGGACGAAAGATTTTCTTTCTTCCAATCGAAAAATCTCGATGGTAAAATGTGTGAAAATATAAAAGTTTTTTCACTTTATTTAAGCTGTGTTTTGAAGGAGAAATATTTATGAATGAAAAAACATTAAGAATGTTAGAATACAATAAAATAATTGAAAAGTTAACTGATAATGCTGTAACTTTTAAAGGAAAAGAATATGCAATCAATTTGTTACCTTCTACTACTTTAAACAAAGTAGAGAAAAATCAAAAAGAAACAACAGAAGCAGTGTCAATGATTTTAAGATATGGAACACCACCAATCGCACCTGTTGTTGATGCTAAAGAAATTATAAATAAAGTAAGAATAGGTGGAGTGCTATCTATAAAGTCGTTGCTTGAAATGGCTTCTGCATTAAAAAATATGAGAGAAGTTAAAGAGTATGGTAAGGAACACATAAGTGATGACAATATAGTACTAAGTGAATATTTTGACTCATTATATTCAAATCAAAATGTTGAAAAAGAAATATTTAGATGTATAAAAAATGAAGAAGAATTGGACGATAGAGCGAGTACAGAATTATATAACATTAGAAGACACATTGCGGATGCTGAAGGAAAAATAAAAGAAAAACTAAATGATATCGTACATTCATCTGATTTGTCTAAATACTTACAAGATCAAGTTGTTACATTTAGAAATGATAGATATGTAATTCCTGTAAAACAAGAATACAAAAATGAAATTAAAGGCTTTATACATGATTCATCAGCATCAGGAAGCACAATTTTTATTGAACCAACCAGTGTGTTTAATATTAATAATGAAATTAAAGAATTGAGAATTAAGGAGCAACTTGAAATTGAAAGAATACTTGCATTATTAACGCAAATGCTTGATCCAATATTAGAAGATATGGAAAACTCTATAGAAACATTAGGATATATTGATTTTACTTTTGCTAAAGCGAAGTTATCACTTAGTATGAAGGCTTTTGAGCCTGTTTTAAATGACAAAAATTATATTAATTTAAAAAGGGCGAGACATCCTATAATACCAGAAAAAGAAGTTGTACCTATCGACGTGTGGATTGGTGAAAACTACAGAGTTTTAGTGATTACAGGGCCAAATACAGGTGGTAAAACAGTAACTTTAAAGACTGTTGGATTACTTTCGCTTATGGCACAGAGTGGTCTTCATATACCTGCTTCCGAGTCATCTGAAATTTGTGTGTTTGATAATGTGTATGCTGATATAGGTGACGAGCAAAGCATTGAGCAATCTTTGAGTACTTTTTCTTCACATATGAAGAATGTAATAAATATAACAAATAACGCAACAAATAATGATTTAGTTTTAGCTGATGAGCTTGGTTCTGGAACAGATCCAGTTGAGGGAGCAGCAATTGCTATGTCTGTGTTAGAATATTTGCGTGAAAGTAAAATTACAACAATAGCAACCACTCATTATAGTGAATTAAAAACATATGCAATGCAAACTAAAGATGTAGAAAATGCATCATGTGAATTTAATGTTGAAACTCTAAAGCCAACATACAAGCTTTTAATTGGAGTTCCAGGTAGAAGTAATGCCTTTGCAATATCAAAAAAACTTGGATTGTCTGAAAAAATATTAAATAAAGCTAATTCTTACTTGAGTGCAGAAACGATTAGATTTGAAGATGTATTAAATAAAATGGAACTAGACAGAATAAAAGCAAAAGAACAAAAAGAATATGCAGATAAATTATTGGTTGAGGCAAAAGAAGAAAAAGAAAAAGCTGAGTCTGAAATGAAAAAATTGGAGGACAAGAAAAATGAGATACTTCAAAAAGCCAAAAAAGAGGCTAGAGATTTATTACTGGATGCAGAAACAGAGGCCAATGAAATCATAAAAGAATTGACTAATTTGAGAAAGAGTAAGAGTAAAAATGTTGGGCAAACTGCTCAAGAGGCTAGGGTTAAAATAAAGAAAAGTATTTCTGAAATTCAGAAAGATTTAACAAAATCCAAAATAATTGTTAAAAATGCGTTAAAACCTGAAGATATTATTGTTGGAATGAAAGTGTATGTTCCTTCACTTGATCAAGAGGCAAGTATAGTAACACTTCCTGATAAGAAAGGAAATGTTATGATTCAATCTGGACTAATAAAATTAAATATTCATACTTCTCAATTAGAAAAGTCAAAAGAAGAGAATAAAAAAGCTGAAGTTAAGATTAATATGCTGCTAAAGAATAAAGCAAAAGATATATCAACAGAAATTAATTTGTTAGGCATGACAGTAGACGAAGCTGTAAACGTTCTTGAAAAATATCTTGATGATGCATATTTATCTGGTTTAAAACAAGTGAGAGTTGTTCATGGAAAAGGTAGTGGAGCTTTAAGAAAAGGAGTTCAAGATTATTTAAAAACAAATTCCCATGTAAGTTCTTTTAGACTTGGAATGTATGGCGAAGGAGATAGTGGAGTAACAATAGTTGAAATAAAATAAGGATATATTAGTCAAGCACATTCAATTATAGAATGTGCTTACTATATTTATGCAATAGATTCTCTTTCACTCAGTATATACTATGATTTTATTTTAGGCTTTGATAGTACGGCTGCAATAAATCCAAATAGTATTGCAGCAGCTACACCACCAGCAGTTGCTGTGATTCCACCAGTAAAAATTCCTAATAAGCCTTTTTCATCAACAGCTTTTATTGTTCCTTTAGCTAACGCATAACCAAAACCGGTTAAAGGAACAGTAGCACCAGCACCACCTAAATCAACGAGATATTGATATAAGTTTAATCCTGTTAATATAGCTCCTGCAGTAACAAAGAGAACAAGAATTCTTGCAGAAGTTAGTTTCGTTTTATCTATTAAAATCTGACCAACAACACATATTAATCCACCGATAACAAAGCACCAAATGTATTTAGAAATGTCCATAAAAACCTCCAATAAAATATTCTAAATGTATATTAACCACTTTTTATATGTTTATGTAATACTTTTGTTTTACTAGTATAAATTTTTGATTTTTAAATTTTAATTAG
>CAVHNT010000010.1:0-48768 GCA_963637565.1 bacterium | reverse complement strand
GGGTTACTTAAAAAGTAAATTCTGGTTTAAGTAAATTTTATATTGTTTCAATAAAATTTGACTTAAATCGACATTTATTGTATAATTTGATTAGTCTCAATTTTGCTAAAACCTACTACAATTAAAGGGGGATTAAAAGATGTCTGTTGAACAGAATCGGAACTCCACTACAATGTTTACTAGCTGCGTTGATGAAGTATTAACTTCAGATAAGTATAACTTTGATGAAAAAGCTAGAGCTTTTGTTAAAGTTTTAGATGACTTCTATGTTCAATACTCAATTGAAGTAAAAGATAATTCTGAAGTTAAACGTTTTAAAGAAAGTGTGATTGCAGATTTTGCTATTCAATGGCTCAAAAAAATTAGTGAACAAATTGAAAAAGCACCTTTTAAAGAAATGTATTTGAAAACTACAGAAGTAGTTAATCTGATTTTTGCTGTTTGTGTGATTGAAAACAATGTAAATTTAACTCGCATATTTAATAAAATCATTAAAGAAACAAACCATTTCTATAAATGGTCCTTTGGTAGTTTTTCAAATGTTTCGACAGTGCATGAATGTTACAAAAATTCAGACACACAATATGGTCAGGTAGATAGCGTAATTAGTCATAACTTTATTATGTTTTTGGATAACGCACAAGAATATGATCTAACGCTATTGCTTTATTCGGTGGATGCAGGAGTAAGGCAGAAGTTTTGGAGAGATAAGTTGACAGCATACATTAAAGAAGGCAACTTTTCTGAAATAACTAATCCCTATCACACACTTGAAGAAATTGTTATTAATGTTTGTCCAGAGCTTGCAGTAGATGTGTTTAAAGGAATTTTTAACACTACTTTATGTTTAGGTGGCTCGTATTATCCATTAAAAAAGATTCTTAAGGAAATGAAAGCGTATAGTAAACGTTATTTCGTGGAGATTAATATTAGAGAAAAAATGCCTAATATTATCTTTTTTACTTTAGCATCTGGTAATGGAGATGATTTGAATGAAGTTATGAAACTTTTGATTGAAGATTTTGGATGTGATATAGAAGTAGAGGATTTTCCAACTGCTACAAAGTGTCTTAAATCATTGTGCTGTGAATTTGCACTGGTTATGTACTCTTGTTTTGAAAAAGAAAGGGTACAATCTCTTATGAAAAATGAAGTGTTTCGCAATGTAATAAAATCACAAGAAGAATATCTTAAATTGTTAGATTTGTAAATTTTATAAAGTGGTTAGTCATATTTGGCTAGCCACTTTTACTTTATATAATAGGGAAGTAACAAATTTGCAACTTTTTATGTATTAATTTTCTTTCCTATTATATAAAAAAACTTTAATTTATGCGAGAGATTTTCTTCCTTTCAGGTCGAAAACTCTCGAGAGTCGAAAGACTGAAAATCGAAGATTTTCATCTTTCTTGTCTAATTAAGCATAATTGAAAATTGTTGTAAAATTTGCAAAAAATATGTTGACAATTTTTGATGTCAATGTTAATATAATTCTTGCAAGTTATTTTACGTGTGACTTGCACAACATATGAGTATGCACGAGTGGCGGAACAGGCAGACGCACAGGACTTAAAATCCTGCGCCCGATGAGGGCGTACCGGTTCGATTCCGGTTTCGTGCACCATTAGTACCACGGCTTTGAAATCGTCATTGTCGTGGTGCTTTTTTGTATCAACTTTTTCCATTGACATTGGAGGTTTTTTTATTTAATATATAAGTGTAGTATTTTAGCGAGAGATTTTCTTATTTTAAATTGAAAACTCTTGTAAATCGAGAAAATGAAAATCGAAGATTTTCAACTTTCTTATGGGAGGGGATAAAATGAAACCAAGAACAAAAAATTTATGTAGATTGTTATGCTTAATTTTAGCTTTATTATTTGTTGTACCTGTTGTAATATCACTATTCTATTATTAAAAATCGGATGTGAAAATATATGGAATCTATTATAGAATCAATTAAGCTTTTTTATGAAACAAATATCGTAGGTTATTTTAATTTACTTATGGAATATCCAATAAAGATAGTCGCATTAATTGTAGATTTGTTATTAGTAGGATGGCTTCTTTCAAAGCTTATTAAGATGGTAAAAGGAACAAGAGCAATGCTATTGATAAAAGGAATTGCAGTACTTATCATAGCTACTGCAGCAAGTGATTTTTTGTCGCTTAATATTCTGCACTATATACTAAGCTCTATTAGTACATATGGCGTTATTTTGGTTATAGTCATCTTCCAGCCAGAACTTAGAAGAACACTAGAGCAGTTTGGAAGCACTGATATAACTAAGCTCTTTGACTTTGAAGAACAAGAGGAGTCTGCAATAGATGCTGTAGTTAAAGCTGTGTATAAGATGGCAGAAACTAAAACCGGTGCATTAATTGTATTTGAAAGAGAAATGAGTTTGAATGATATTATTGCGACCGGTGTAAAAATTGATTCAAATGTTTCTAAGGAACTTTTGGAGAATATATTTGTAGTTGACACTCCTTTGCATGATGGTGCTGTTATAATAAAAGGTGGTAGAATTGCAGCAGCTGCAGCAATATTGCCACTTACATCAAGAGACGATTTAGATAGAGAGTATGGTACAAGGCACCGTGCGGCTTTAGGATTATCAGAAGAAAGTGATGCAATAGTAGTTGTTGTGTCAGAGGAAACAGGTAAGGTTTCACTGGTAATAGACGGAAAGATTATAAGGGGATTGAATGAAGAAATATTAAAAAACGAGTTAGCAAGAAGACTTGAAAGAAGGACCCAAAGGAATATAAGACAAATAATTGAAAATACAAAAAATATAAATATTAAAAATATTAAAAACTCGAAAAAGTAAAAAAAGATTTGATTAATAAAGCCACTCTAAATTTATGCTTAGAGTGGCTTTTGTGTTTTTGTGTTATTGGCAGCAAGGTCCAATACCTTTACGATCATTTCCACCACAGCAATTGCAGATTATAAATAATAAAATTATTATCCAAATGAAGTCTTCGCATCCGCCGAAACAGCCTCTATCTGACATTGAATATCCCTCCTTTCAAATTAATAATATCTAACAAGTTATGTGTTAATGTATTCAGTTACAACCGCATCCTGTGTTTAAATTGTTATTGCAACCGCAGGTGTTTGAGGAAAGAGTGTCGTTGTTTCTATTTCCACTTCCACTCCAAAAAAGAAGTAAAAATAGGATTAAGAACCACAGTATGTCATCATCATTATTACAAAAACATCTAAATAAATTTTCCATCTGTTAGAACCTCCTTTAAATATGAAAACATTTTGCTAAAAGTGGATTTTACCACTCTCTTCATGTTGCTTATGTTATATATTATTCAAATATAAAATATGTGTTACAAATAATTGAATAGATTATTGAAATATGATATACTTTAAGTCGGATTCAATGACTTGGTACTACAGATTGTGATTACGATATGTAGGAGGGATTTTATGAGTACACAGGAACAGATGAAGGTTGTATATGAAATCGTCAACAATGCCATTGATTATATTGAATCAAATCCTAGTTATCTTGGACTTCTTTTGTGCGAGGGAACACCTACAAGTCTTGATGTTAAACTATATCGGAAGGCCTATCCTAAATTACATGTATTACCAGCTGGTGGCTGCTCTGATATTCAGAGAATGCTTCAAAGCGTCAGAAAACGAATGAGAGGATATCCTACGTTTGGAATTATTGATCGTGATGCAAGGTCAAAATATGAAGTCAGAAAATTATCCAAAAGGGGAATCTTTTGCACAAAGTTGCCATTCATAGAAAATATCATTTCGTCTCCTGAGATTATTAGATTGATTGGAAGATATAAAGGAATAAACATTGATGAAGGAATTGAAAAAGTTCAAGATAGACTTTTGATGTTACTTTCTTCAAGTCTTAGAGATACTCTTCCTGTGAATATATCTCATCCACCGGAGCAAAAAGTTTCATCCATTACTTTCACAATAAAACTCGAGAATGGTCAAGTAATAGAAAAAACTGTTAGTAGTAGTAATATAATATATGCATATCGTGACAAAGCTGTGGCCAATGAAACTGCCGATATTTTTGGAATAATTGGTCGGAGAAGATATTATAAGTTTTTCGAAGAATGTTTGGAAAATCCTGTTTTGTGTGAAAAAATATTAAAATGTGCCATGACATATTTGCCAGACATTGAAATGGAATTAAATGAAGAATTAAGCAAAAACAAAGTTATAACAAATGATTCTAATTAAAATAAAAAAATACTGCCAACAAAAAAATGTTGGCAGTATTTTTTATGTAATAGTCTGCTTCTGTTGTATAAAAATAGCTATCAGGTGTTGAATTGACTGTAACAAAGTGATTCATATTTAGTGAGTTCTGGTATAGGCCCAAGGATTGTGATAAGAATTGCATAAAGAACTATGCCACAACTGTCAAGAAGATATGGTAAGTTATCCATAAATTGATAATATGCTTTGTTAGAGCAAAAGAAGTTAGTTAGTATTTCAACTAATTCTGGAGCTTCTAAGAAAGCATCGTTGATGCTATGCGGCCTAGAAAATAGTTCAATTAAATAAGAAATTAAAATATTAGTTTTACCAGCTATAATCTCATCAATCATGTTAGCAGATACATTGAATTCTTCAACAAGAAAATCGGCAATAGCATACATTTCAGAATATGTACTAGGCCAATTCAAAATGTTTCTAACATTATCTCTAATAATTTTGAAAAAATATCCAGTATATCTTTCAATACAAGACATAGGTTCCAAGACATCATTAATTAAATTAAATTTGTTTTTGGAGTTAGAAAAGAATTTATAGCCGGCGGGTTCTTCTTTCAGAATCATCGAAAGCATGTATTCGTATGCTTTATCGGAATATTCAGGAAATGTTCTTATAAATAAAATGAAATTATCAAATTTTCTATCCAATAGTTCCATAAAATCTTCAAAGTATTTTTCAATTAATACACGCCAAGAGTCGTAAGTGGAAAAATATTGTAAATCTTCAGCACTGGCATCTTTTATAATGTTATCAAAGTTTGTGATTACAATGTTTTCTAGTAGTTCTTTAGGAACGTTATTCATAAGAAATAGAATCATAGAAATTTCATAGAATTCACCAAAAGAAGATTCGTTTAAAAATTTAATGTCAAAGTATCGCCTACAAATCATACTTATTAATTTAATTCCACAGTAGTTTGCAACAAGTGAGATGTTTTTACAAATTGCTGTAAATATAATTAAGAACGAAGATCTAAGTTGTGCATCATCTTCCATGGAACGGAAAAATTGGTAAAAGTTGTAGTATGCTGTAGAGAAGTTTAGATTATTGAATGTGTTTACAACAAATGTGTCAACATCATTAGTGTCAATAGCCTTTTGCAACATTGAACTGAACCTTTCATAGCTGAATGGTGGTGTGAACCATTCCTTTTGATTTCGGGAATTGAGACCATTCTTGGCAGCCTTGAACACTTCGAAGTTCATCTGTCTTCCTCCTTTTTAATTGTAAAAGAGTAGTGAAATATATTACCGAATGTATTCTACTATATTTACATAAAATGTGTCAAGAGTTATATAGATAATAGAGTATATAATTATTGCATAAAAAAACAAAAAAACTGTTCGAAAACGAACAGCTTTTACTTGATATTGGTGACCCATACGGGAATCGAACCCATGATTCGGCCTTGAGAGGGCCGCGTCTTAACCGCTTGACCAATGGGCCATATGTTGACAACGAAATTAGTATAACATGTCGTTTTAAAGTTGGCAAGAGTTTTTCAAAATAAAATAATTAAATGCTGTAGTATTTAATTATTTATAAGCCTCTCATTCAATAAAAAATAACCTAAAATATTTCGACATATTTGTACAAATTGTTACTTATAAATGTTATAATTCTAATGGAAGAAATATATGAGAGGAGTGTATTTTCTTGAATAATTTGAAGGTGTTTGCGTGTAAGACGGCAGAGGATTTTGCAGAGAGAATTTGTAAAGAGGTTGGTGTTACTCTAGGAAGGACGGAGGTACTTAAATTTAAAAACGATAATACATTTGTAAAAATCTTAGAAACAGTGCGAGAAGATGATGTATTTGTAGTTCAAACTACAACACCACCAGTAAACGAAAGGGTGATGGAACTTTTAATAACACTTGATGCTTTGAAAAGGGCGTCTGCAGGCAGAATAACAGTTGTTTTACCATATTATATGTATTCTAGGTCCGATAAGAAGGATCAACCGAGAATAGCAATAACTGCTAAGCTTATTGCTGATTTACTTGTTGCTGCTGGTGCTGATAGAGTTTTGACGTGCGATTTGCATAACCCAGCCATACAAGGATTTTTGGATATACCATCTGATCAATTAAAAGCAAAAGATTTATTAACAAATTATTTTAAAGAATTAGCTCAAAAAGAAAACGTAACTGTTGTTGCTACAGATGCTGGTAGTTCTAAAAAGGCATATAAATATGCAGAAAGCTTAGGCACATCTATAGCAATGATTGATAAAAGAAGAGAAGGAAATGACGACAGGGCTATTGCATCTAATGTCATAGGTGATGTTGAAGGAAAGACATGTATTATTTTTGATGACGAAGTAGATACCGCTGGCTCTATGATTGAAACTGTAAATACATTGAGAAAAAATGGTGCAGCCAAAATATATGCTGCATGTACACATGGGATTTTGTCTGGACCTGCAATAGAAAGAATTCAGAGTTCAGCTATGGAGGAATTAGTTATAACAAATACTGTTCCGTTGCCTCCAGAAAAACAAATTGACAAAATAAAAGTACTTGATATTGCACCTCTTTTTGGAATGGCTATAAAGAAAATTCACAATGGAGAAGGCGTTGGAGAGTTATTTGAAGATAAAAAGATGGAATTTTAGTAAAAATGTAGTATTACAATTGATGTGAAACAAAAATAAATAAACAAATAAGTGATTTAAGTTGAAAAATATGATGCCACATTGGAAAGTTTAGTGGATGAGTCTCATAGATCCAAATCACAACATCCTGACGTACATACGCCACAAGAGATTTCGAGAATAAAAAAGCTACTAAAAAGAAATCCACATATTACCATAAATGAGTTATGGTACAAAATGAAAAGAAACATCCAATGGATGTACTACTAGAGAGGTTAGACATAAAGCATCATAAAATACGCCCGAGAACACCAAAACATAATGGAAAAGTAGAAAGAAGCCATAGAAATGACAATGAAATATTTTATAGCTTTTTAAAATTTTATAGTATAGAAGATTTAAGGAAGCAAGGAGCAAGATATTTGAAAAGGTCTAATTCAATACCAATAGCGGTTTTAGGGTATCTTACTCCAAAAGAAAAAAGAAAAAGATTAAAAAGTAACATAATTGAACTTGTGGCATAAAAGCAATTTATTATACAATTTTAAAATCTTAAAAAATTTGTTTCACATCATTGAAATATCTACAGGACTAACTACTAATATTTGCCTAAATGTGTTGATATAAAAATATAATTATGATAATATCTGTTCGAATTGAATAAATCTACAATATTCATGGCTTTTTTAGCTATGATATGAAAGGAGAATAGGAGACTATGCGTAGAATTGTCTTTTTGGAAGGCTTACCTGGAGTTGGAAAAACGACTATTGCAAACACTATAAAGAAGATGAATATTCCGAATGTTTTTGTTGTAGACGAGATTGTAATAGAGCTTAGCGAAAAAACTCCAATCAATCAAAATCCTTTTGTAAGAAATGATGAGATTAAATTGTCAATGTTTGACGAAGGTCTTGTTATTATTGATAGAGGTCCGATTAGTACATTGTCGTATAATATGGCAAGAAGTATTATCGATAAAGGATTTGATTGTTCTAAAGTGGTAAACTGGTTTGATGGAATAAAAGATAGTTTGCAGTCTGATAATATTAGTGCTATCTATTTGGAAAGTTTCGGGGAAAGTTATTATCTTCCTTTTGAAAATGCTATGGATCCGTATGGTTCTGTTGATAATCAAAAGATTTTGGAGCAAGTAACTATTTCAAATTGTAGACAGTATTTAAAAAACTTTAGAATTAGAGAGTATCACAAGAAAGATATGGAGGCGGTAATTGATGAAATTATTAATTAATATCTGTGCTCATGATGGAATTGTAAGTCATTATACTGGGTAGGTACAATAGTAAAAAGATATATTGAAGCTTTTTCTAACGTACTTACAAAGACAAAAATTGAATACACCATGAATCTGTTTACTCCTGAATATTGGAAAACAAGTTTTGGATATTCCGAAACAACCGAAAAAGTTCACACTGCCATGGAAAAAACCAAAATTCTTATGATTTCTAATGGTACAGACGGTAAGGTAAACTATGGAACTGCTAGAGAATGGAAGGAACTTTCTCAAAACACAGCTCAATCAATAAATAGTCTTATTGATAAAACTGACTATGATTTTATTATTACAATAGCAAATGATACTCCTTATGCTGGTTTGCTAGAGTTGCTTAATGATAATGAAAATCATAAAAAGGTATGGATTCCTCATTCAACAGTAAAAATTCATCGTGTTGATTCTGCTATTGAAGGCAGTGAAAAAATGTTTGGAGAGAGACTTAAATAGGAAGAAGATGCGATTGGATTTATCAATAAAAATGCAAATTCTTTTCTTGGCTCAACGGGTAATTATATTCATGAACATTTAGTTAGTGAATATAGTTTAAATCCTCAAAAAGCAATTTTCGTGATAAATGGTGAAATAATGTCTCGTGAAACTGTTTATGAAGAAACCGAAGAAATGGCATTGCTTTTTAATGAAATAAAAGACTATGATAGTATGCTGTTTTCGTTTGCTAGGGCGGAAGAATATAAAAATTTGGAAGCTACAATGCATTTGGGAAAAAAACTTGGAATCAAACCTGTTGTTATAGCTCAGAGTTATTTTCCTGGTCAGCCTATAATTAAACAATATGAAACTACTGCAAGAAATACAGGAACAAAACTCTTTGTGGATGTACCTTTTCATTTTCCTCAGTATATATTAAAACATTATGATAAACCTCTTGTAATGCTTATTCCTTCTAAGGAGGAAATTGTTGGGTTGATTGTGAATGAAACAAGAAAACTTAACAAAGCTAATGTTCTTGTAGTTGCCAATGATATTGGAGGATTGCATGAACAAATTGCAGATGGTAGAGATGGTGTTTTAGTAGATTTGGAAGATATATCTGGAGCTGCTGACAAAATCTCTAAGTATCTTGATAAAGACAAAATAAGAGATATGAATACTTTGTCGCAAGCTAGATTAAAAGAAATGTATGATTTTGAAAAGATTTGTACTGTATTCTTAAGAACATTGTTAGGAGGTAAATATGATGAATACTATGATGAATACTTTGTTACTTAGCAAAGATGAGTTCATCCCGATTACTAATGATAGAAATACATTTGCAGATTGTTCTCTTATTCGGAATTTTGAGCTTTTGACTTTTCAAGAAAAATTGCAGGTCATTAATGACATTGTTAGACAGACGGTTCTTGTAGAGCCTATTCCTAATCCTAAAGACGAAATCGAAACTATGAAGGGAGATTCTTATACTGCCTCTTTAGTTTTAATTCAGTATTTGAAGGAATTAGAAATTGGCAAGAACCACAGAATTGTCTTAGCCCAAAAAAGAAGTTTTGATACGGAAAATTTAGCAGAAATTCGTTTCTTGGTTTTAGTGGAAGATGATGATAATACTGTTTATCAGGTAGACTGCTCCACTTTTGTAGGCTATAAATGTGGAAAAGTTGCACCTATGTCTACTCCTTTCTATGAAGAATATTTTACTATTGAAGGTGAAGTGAAAGATACTTTGACATGCTTTAGAATGGCTTTGTACGATTCTAAGTATACTGGAAGTATCGATGGCGTAAGATTTCAAAACTTAATTGAAAGAATGGGAGAACACGAGATTTTGGAAGATTATATTAAATATTTTCACTTGACTAAATATAGTAAAAATGGAATTAATACAAAAGAAAGCGAAGAACAACTTTATTTGATAAATTCACAAATAAGTATTTGGAATGAAGAATTGCAAGACTTGATAGCATCTGATAAAGATTATATACGTCAATTAGAACTTGCTCAAAGTATAACGTATGAATTAAAAAAATTAGGTGTTATTCCAGAGATTTATTTTGAATTTGAAGGTAGAAAAATTCCTTTTTCGAGTCTTACTCCTAGATTCTTCTATGAAAATAAACTTACTCTTGTGATGATTAAACCTTCTGCTTACTTAGCTGGAGTACAAAATACTATAAGAGAAATTTTCTTAAATCATGGTAATGGCGCAATTGGTGATTGTTCTGTTAATATTGGAACGGTTAGTGAATTGGGCTTGCACCGCATGAGACTATTTCATCCTCATGGGTATAAATATGAAAGATCCATGAATGGACCTAGTAGGATTTTTTTGATTAGAGAAAGAGCAGATATTGTACTTCGGAAGAAGCATGAGTTAAGAAGCACACTAGTAAGAAATATGCATAATAGAAACGTTGAATGGTTTGATGGTGAAACTATATTTTGGGATACTATTATTACTAATTTAGTACATTCAACTGACAATCCAAGTGAAACGAGTTTACATTTTGTATCGCCATATCCTGAGCAGCAATTAATGAATCGTTTTATGTATCCAAATTTGAAGATGCAGTTTTAAAAATGATGAAGGCGATAACATATTTTAATAAACATGTTATCGCCTTTTATCTAGAAATAGTATAATTAATAATATAAATATAGATATTTAATTAATAAAAAAAAAAAATGATAGAATATGAATATAGTTTTAAAGTAAAGGATGTTACACCTTATTTAGATTATTGTAACAAAAATCGGTTATACAAAAGAGAAAGAAAATCTTCAAACAAGAGTATTATATAAAAATTCAAATCGTATTTTGGCTAGAATTACTACGCAAGAAAATAAAGATACTGTTGTAACTTCTATTAATTTTAAAGACGAAAACGAATCTGATGATATTTTAAAAGCATCAAGAGAAACTTCTTCATTAAATATTACTGAAGAAAACAAAGAGTTTATAATGTCTATGCTAGATATGTTAGAGTTTAATAAATTTAAAACTTTAGAAAGAAAAAGATATGTTTATAAAAAGAATAATGCTAAATTTGAAATTGACGAATATAGTGCACCAGAAGAAATGTATGTTGTTGCTATTGAGGGCGAAAAAGAAGAAGTGGATAGTATATACGAAGAAGTTAATAAGCTTTTTGGTTCATACTTAATATAAAATATTTAAGAAAATAAGTGATGAAAATGAGAAAAGGAATTATATTAGCTGGCGGACACGGAAAAAGATTATATCCGTTAACTCTATCTGTATCTAAGCAACTGTTACCAATATACAGTAAGCCTATGATATATTATCCATTATATGTATTGATGACTGCAAAAATAAAAGAAATTCTATTAATTACAACACAAAAAAATAAATCGCTATATGAGAATTTATTAGGTGATGGCTATGAATGGGGAATAAAAATTGAATATAAAGTTCAACAAAAACCTAATGGCTTGGCGGAAGCTTTTATACTTGGTGAAGAATTTATTGGAAAAGATGAAGCAGTCTTAATTTTGGGTGATAATATTTTTTATGGAGAAATATTTTTAAATAATCTGTCTGATTTTTGCTTGCAAGACGGGTATGCTAATATATTTTGTTATTGTGTAGATAATCCTTCGGCGTACGGTGTTGTTGGTAGACTATGAAACAATTTGGTTTGATACAGGAACTCCAGATTCATTATTAAGTGCATCAAATTTTGTAATGTTTATAGAGAAAAAATTAAACAAATTGATTTGCTGTCCAGAAGAAATAGCATATAAAAATGGAATTTTAGTAAAAATATATTGATTTTTTCAATATATGATGTTAAAATATTGCAGTACGTGAAAATGCGTATAATCCACATACAATGATAGCTCAACTATCGTGTGCCTTTTCATGAGGTGGTAGAAGCAACGACTCATTGTAGAGGGTAAAAACAAAAATCAAGGAGGAATTTTAAAATGTCAGTAGTTGCAATGAAACAATTATTGGAAGCTGGTGTTCATTTTGGACATCAAACAAGAAGATGGGATCCTAGAATGCGCCCATATATCTACACAGATAGAAACGGCATTTATATTATCGATTTACAAAAAACAGCTAAGAAGATTGATGAAGCTTATGCTGTATTGAAGAGCATTATTGATGAAGGTAAAACAGTTATCTTCGTTGGTACAAAGAAACAAGCTCAAGAATGCGTTAAAGAAGAAGCAGAAAGATGTGGTATGTACTACGTTAACCAAAGATGGTTAGGTGGTATGCTTACAAACTTTGATACAATTAAAAAGAGAGTTGAAAGATTAAAAGCTTTGGAAACTATGGAAACAGATGGAACATTTGATGTTCTTCCAAAGAAAGAAGTTATAATTCTTAAAAAAGAAATGGAAAAACTTGAAAAGAACTTAGGCGGAATTAAGAACATGACAGAAATTCCAGGAGCTATGTTCGTTGTTGATCCTAAAAAAGAAAGAATTGCTATATTAGAAGCTAGAAAATTAGGTATTCCAGTTATAGGTTTAGTTGATACAAACTGTAACCCAGAAGATGTTGACTATGTAATTCCTGGTAATGATGATGCCATCAGAGCTATCAAATTAATCGTTGAAGCTATGGCCAATGCTGTATTAGAATCTAAGCAGGGCGAATCAGCAGCTAAAGAAGAAGCTACTGAAGAAGAGGCAGTTCAAGAATAATTATAAGTTGATTTTAAGGAGGATATAAAAATGATATCTGCAGAACAAGTTAAAGAACTTAGAGAATTAACTGGTGCTGGAATGATGGAATGCAAGAAAGTACTAGAAGAAGTTGATGGAAATAAAGAAAAAGCAATCGAGCTTTTAAGAGAAAGAGGAGTTGTTAAAGCTGCTAAAAAAGCTGGAAGAATTGCTGCTGAAGGATTAGTTGAAAGCTATATTCATGGTGATGGTAGAATTGGCGTTTTAGTAGAAGTTAATATTGAAACAGACTTTGCTGCTAAAAACCCTGAATTTAGGGAGTTTGTTAAAGATGTTGCAATGCAAATTGCAGCAACAAAACCAGAGTATGTTAGAAGAGAAGATGTTCCAGCAGAAGTAATCGAGAAAGAAAAAGAAGTTATGAAAGCTCAAGCAATGAACGAAGGCAAGCCAGAAGCTGTTGCTGAAAAGATTGTTGCTGGTAAGATTGACAAATTCTTTGCAGATGTTTGCTTACTAGAACAAGACTTCATTAAAGATCCAGAGAAAACAGTTCAACAAGTATTAACAGAAAAAATTTCTAATATTGGTGAAAATATTACAATCAGAAGATTTGTAAGATTTGAAAGAGGCGAAGGAATTCAAAAGAAAGAAGAAAACTTTGCTGAAGAAGTTATGAAACAAATTAATGGTTAATTAAATAAAAAAAGTGGGTTGAATAAATTTATATTCAATCCATTTTTTTATTTATAATTTTGTATACTTTTCCTACTATTATATGATACAATAAGTGAGAATGTTTAGGTTTGTTATACCAGTTTTATAGAAGGAGGAAGTCTTGTGACAAAGAAAAAAGACACTACGCAAAAGATACTAAAAGAGGAAGAGAAAATTAGAAAGATAGCAAAGTACATCTTAATTGCTTTTTGCTTACAGTTTATTGCTTATTTAGTTTTAATTAATATTGTGCCAATCGGCAATGATACTAATGGTGACGGATATATAGAATTTAACGAGTTGAATGGTTTATATTACGAAAAATGGGATGGAGAAGGTCAATATAAAGTAAACGACGAAAGCGTATATGTGGATAATGGGATGCAATTTATTTATGGCTATAATATGCTACTATTAGTTGCTACATTGTGTTTGGCTGGATATTACATACTGGTATTCATGGATAAAAATGAAGGAAAAGCATGGCAGAAAACTAAATTGTTTTTCAAAGAGAATAAGGCACTTTTAATATTGCTTATTTTTATGTTATGGACTTTTATTAGCTGTACTTTTGCAAAAGTACCTTTTAGATCTTTTTTAGGATGCTTTAATTTGAGAGATGGATATTTTTCTTTTATGTTTTATGGCTCAGTGCTTATATGTGTGATGCTTTTGGGAAAAGATAATAACAAAGACAAAAAAACAATAATGAACTTGTTTCTCATAACTACAACAATAATTACGCTTGTAACTTTGGGTAATTACTATGCAAATATTGCAGGTAAAGATTTTCCTATTGCAATAAAACACATAGGCACAGATATGACTTGTGGAATTTTTAATAATAGTAATCATTATGGATATCTACTATCAATTTCTGTTGTTGTTGCAGCTGCCATGTTTATGAAAGAAGAAAAGATCTTATTGAAACTCGCATATTTTTCTAGTTTTGCAATTATGGCGTATATGCTAGTGCTAAATAATACTTTTGGAGCGTATATAGGAGTTGGAATAGCTTTATTATTGATGTTTATACACAATATAGTAATGCTAATTCAAAATTTAGTTAATAAGAGTAAAAACACGTTTATTCCAACAATTGCTATAGTTGCTGTAATTGGTACTTTTATTATTATGTCTTGTGGTATAAAAAACACAGACAATGAATTGATTGCAAAGAAAAATTTTGAAGGTATCATTAGTGATATTCAGTCTATTCTGTCTTCAAATTATCAGACTAACCATGAAGAAAGCACTGAAGAAAGTCAAATAGCTGGTGGAGAACAAACAACATCTACTTCTTCAAATGATGTTGCTGAGGCTGGCTCTGGAAGATGGAAATTATGGGTTGGAGGATTGAAACTTATAAAAAACAAGCCAATATTTGGGTATGGTCTTGAAAATATGAAAGCTGAATACATTGAACAATTACACATTGGAGAAGGAAGATCACACAACTTGTTGATTCAACTTGCTGGAACTACAGGTGTACCAGGTATGCTTTTATATATGACTGGCATATTGATGATACTTTTTAGAAACTTAAAATATTACAAAGAGTGGGATATCTTTTCATACACAGGTGTATTTGTAATTATATCGTATATTATTTCATCAATAGTTGGAAATTCTGGTTTTTATACGTCTGGATATTTTTATATATTCGTTGGACTTGTGTCACTAACACCAAAGAAAAAGAAGCAAGATGCTTTGACTAAATAGTATTTTGCTTATAGATAATTTACATAAAGTTTTAAAATATGGGGTGTAGGTAAAAAGATGAGAATAATATCTAAAATTGAAAATTTACCAAACAATTTAAAAACTGTTATACTTTGCTTGATTGATGCAATTATGGGTGGAATTTCTTACTATTTTGCTATAGCGTTTGAAGAAATGCCATTTACTTTTAGAAATCCTGCTATACAAAATACATTACTATTAATAATTTTAATGTATATAACTGGCTTAAATATTGTAGGCGTTTATAAAGGAATGGTTAAGTATTCAAGTACTAAAGATTATTTAAAAATAGCAGAGACATCTTTAATTTGTATTGCCATTTTTTGTACGGTAAAGGAATTTGTAAAGTTTAAAACATTAGATGCAAACATAAATATTTTGGCAGGAATGATAATGGCTGTTTTAAGTATATCTGCAAGAGTTGTAATGAGAGCAATTTTGCTTAGAGAAGTTTCATATATTAATTCTAGCAAGCAAAGACTTCTTATTATTGGTGCTGGTTCTTCAACTTCACAGATCATTAAGACTTTGCAAACAACTCTTGCAAATGAATATGAAATAATAGGAATTATAGATGACAATCCACAAAAATTAAATCGTTATATGTATGGTGTTAAGATAATTGGCGATAGAGATGATATAAAAGAAATTTGTGAAAAAGAAAAAATTGATATAATATTTTTCTCTATTGATAATATAAAACCAAAAGAAAAAAATAAGATATTAAGAATTTGCGATTCAACTAATGCAAAAGTGAAGATTGTATTACCATTAAATCAAATAATATCTGGGAAAAACTTTAATGACGCAATAAGAGATGTTGAAGTTGAAGATTTGCTTGGTAGAGAGCCAGTTGTGTTGAATGATAGTAAAATTTCAGAGTATTTATTTAACAAAGTGGTTCTTGTTACTGGTGCGGGCGGTTCAATAGGTAGTGAACTTTGCAGACAAATTATTAAGTTTAAACCTAAAAAAATTGTTATGCTTGATATATATGAAAATACACTTTATGAAACAGAAATGGAATTAAAACAAAACCATAAAAATGCACCTATAGTGACAATAATTGCGAGTGTGAGAGATAGACAACGTATAGAAGAAGTATTTGAAAAATATAGACCACAAGTTGTTTTCCATGCCGCGGCACACAAGCATGTGCCTTTGATGGAAATAAGTCCTGTAGAAGCAATAAAAAATAACGTATTTGGAACTTACAATGTGGTAGAATGCAGTGATAAATATAATGTTGAAAAGTTCACATTTATTTCTACTGACAAGGCTGTAAATCCAACAAGCATTATGGGAGCAAGCAAAAGAATATGTGAAATGATTATACAGTCTAAGAACAGAACAAGTAAGACAATATATGCTGCTGTTAGATTCGGAAATGTTTTAGGAAGTCATGGTAGTGTAATTCCACTTTTCAAGAAGCAAATTGAGGCAGGAGGCCCTGTTACTGTAACGCATAAAGATATAACAAGATATTTTATGCTTATACCAGAAGCCGTTGGACTAATATTACAATCTGCAACTTTTGCTAATGGCGGTGAAATATTTGTACTTGATATGGGAGAACCGGTTAGAATATATGATTTGGCTACTACATTAATTAAGATGTCTGGAAAAAATATTCCTATCGAAATTGTTGGACTTCGTAGAGGCGAAAAGTTATACGAGGAATTGCTAATGGCAGAGGAAGGATTGATAAAGACCTTACATGAAAAGATAATGATATCAAGAATAAACGCACCTACAGATGAAGAAATGAAAAATATGTTATCTAAACTTAAAGAGATAGTTGATACCAAAAATGAAACAAGAGAAGATGTAAAGAAGGTTATAAAAGAATTTGTACCAACATTTATAGACCTTGAAGAATAGAGAAGAAGGGATAATAATGAATAAAATATATTTGGCCTCTCCACATATGTCAAAAGAAGGATTTGAAAGAGAATACGTAAAAGAGGCCTTTGATACTAATTGGATTGCACCTCTTGGAGAAAATGTTAATAAATTTGAAGAAGAGGTTGCAAAGTATGTTGGAAGCGACAGTGCTGCAGCTCTTTCGTCTGGTACTGCTGCAATTCATATGGCAGTAAAAGCGGCAGGAGTAAAAAAAGGTGATATAGTTTTTTGTCAATCGCTCACATTTTCAGCCACTGTAAACCCAGTGATATACGAAGAAGCAATTCCTGTTTTTATAGATAGTGAGAAAGATACTTGGAATATGGATTCAAAGGCTTTGAAAAAGGCTTTTGAAAAATACCCAAATGTTAAAACTGTTATAGTTGTAAATTTATATGGAAATCCAGCAAAACTAGATGAAATACTTGATATTTGCAATGAGCACAATGCTACACTAATCGAAGATGCTGCTGAAAGTTTAGGATCTTTGTATAAAAAGAAGCAAACAGGTACGTTTGGAAAGTATGGTATATATTCTTTTAATGGAAACAAGATTATAACCACTAGTGGTGGTGGAATGCTTGTATCTAACGACAAGAAAAAAATTGAAAAGGTAAGATTTTGGGCTACACAAGCGAGAGAAAAAGCAATGTATTATGAACATAAGGAGATTGGCTATAATTACAGGATGAGTAATATATGTGCTGGAATAGGCAGAGGACAAATGAAAGTGCTAGATGAGAGAATATCACAAAAAACAGCAATATATAAAAGATATAAAGAAGCTCTTGAAAAAGATGGTAATTTTGAAATGATACCAGTACCAGATAATTCGGTTCCTAATCATTGGTTATCTGTTGCAATGATAAAAAATAAAGAAAAGTATAATCCAACTCAGATAATAGAAATGCTATCAACTAACAACATAGAAGCAAGAAGAGTGTGGAAACCAATGCATTTACAACCTGTCTTTAAAGGTTATGATTTTATAAAGGTTGGAGATAAATCGGTTGCTGACTATCTTTTTGAGAATGGGATTTGTTTACCTAGTGACACAAAAATGACGGAAGAAGAGCAAGAAAGAGCAATTAATATTATAAATTCATAAAATAAAGGGGAGAATCTGAATTGTATGCCAAATATTTTAAACGAATACTTGATTTTGTATTAGCAATAGTTTTGATTATTATTACATTGCCAATATTATTAGTTGTTGGCATGTTTGTCAAAATAAATCTAGGTTCTCCTATTATTTTTAAGCAAAAAAGACCGGGCAAAGACGAAAAAGAGTTTACTTTATATAAATTTAGAACAATGACAGATGCAAAAGATGAAAACGGAGAATTGTTACCTGATGATAAAAGACTCACAAAATTTGGTTTGTTCCTAAGAAGTACTAGCCTTGATGAATTGCCAGAACTTATAAATATTATAAATGGTGATATGAGTTTTGTTGGTCCACGTCCACTTTTGATTGAGTATTTAGATTTATATAACGAAGAACAAAAACATAGACATGATGTAAGACCTGGGCTTACTGGTCTTGCCCAAGTTAATGGTAGAAATCTTTTAGAATGGGAAAAGCGATTTGATTATGATATCGAATATGTGAATAATGTTAGTTTTAAAGAAGATGTAAAGATTGTTTTTAAAACGATTTCTTTAGTGTTAAACAGAAAGGGTATTTCGTCTAGCAATTCAAAAACTATTGAAAAGTTTACAGGAAGTAAAACGAATACAGATGAAAAAGAAATAAGAAAGGAAGATTGACTAATGAAAAAAGTATTGTTTGTAGCATCTGTAACAAGGCACATTAATACATTTCATATACCTTATCTAAAATATTTTAAGGATAATGGTTACGAAGTGCATGTTGCAAGTAATGGCGAAGAAAATATTAAGTATTGCGATAAACATTTTAATATTGAATTTGAACGAGCTCCATTAAAAAAAAATAATTTAAAAGCATATAAGAAATTAAAAGAATTAATAAGAAATGAAGAATATACGATAATACATTGTCATACTCCTGCTGCAAGTGCACTTACAAGACTTGCGGCAAGAAATGCACGAAAAAAAGGGACGAAAGTTTTTTATACTGCACACGGCTTTCATTTTTACAAAGGTGCACCAATTAAGAATTGGTTGTTATATTATCCTATAGAGAAATACCTTTCTAAGTATACAGATACTTTAATTACAATAAACGAAGAAGATTTTGAATTGGCTAAGAAAAAAATTAAAACAAAAAGAATTGCCCATACACACGGTATTGGGGTTGATCCCAATAGATTCAATTTTGTTCTTAGTGATGTTGATAAAAATGTTATAAGAGAACAATTTAATGTTAGTGAACTAGACTTTCTTATGATGTATACGGCTGAACTTAATAATAATAAAAATCAACAAATGCTTATAGATGCAATGAAGATATTAAAAGATAAATACCCAACAATAAAACTTATGCTTGCTGGTGATGGCGTGCTAAGAGAAAAGTTTGAAAAAGAAATTAATGAGAATTTTTTGCAAAATAATATCCTTTTGCTTGGCTATAGAACTGATATACCAGAACTTTTGCAGGTTGCAGATTTGTATGTTGCAACGAGCAAAAGAGAAGGATTACCAATTAATATAGTAGAAGCCATGATATCTGGATTACCTCTTGTTGTTACTAATTGCCGTGGTCAAAGAGAATTAGTTGAAGATGGAAAGAACGGTTATATAGTAGAAATTGGTGACGTTAATGCACTAGTGCAAAAGATTGTTAATATATATAGTGATACTAGAATTAGAGATCAAGTTGTTTCAAAAGCGAAAGAAAATGTTAATAACTATTTGCTGGATAATGTTATGAAGGAAATGATAGAAATATATGATATATAAAGCTTGAGGTATAATATGAATGTTTATGATTTTGATGGAACAATATATAACGGTGATTCAGGTGTTGATTTTGTGAAGTTTATGTTTCGAAAGAAAAAGATGTTAGTCTTAAAATATCTTCTTATGTCTTTGAAATATTTCATAAGATATAAGACTAAGAAAATATCCTTTAAAGAGATGAAACAGGATTTATTTGCTTTCGTCAAAGAAATTGATGATTTGAAAAGTTTCACAGAAGAATTTGCAGAAATTCATAAAAATAACATAAAGAATTATTATCTTAGTTTAAGGAAAGATGATGATTTGATAATTAGTGCATCACTTGATTTTTACCTAATACCACTTTGCAATAAGATGAATATTAACAATATTATATGTACTAAATATGATGTGAAAGATGGAAAAATTGTTGGTGAAAATTGTAAAGGTATTGAGAAAGTAAAGAGATTTGATGAGCTGTATGGAAAAGATGCCATGATAGAGAATGCTTATGGTGATTCGAAAAATGACGTGCCTATAATTAAGCGTGCTTTGAAAGGATATATTATAAAAGGAAATGAAGTAATTCCTTATACGAATGATTTTAAATTTTGATTTTTATATCTAGACCTGTTAGGTCATTTATGATATAAATATATAAGAAAATTGTATAGGAAAATAGGAGGTTTTTATATGCCGAAAGCTAAGTACAAAAGGATTTTGTTGAAGTTAAGTGGTGAAGCAATGGCTGGTCCAAACGGTTTTGGTATTGATGCTCAAACTCTAGGAACAATATGCGATTATATCAAGAAAATTGTTGATATGGGCGTTGAAGTGGCTATTGTTGTTGGTGGTGGAAACTTTTGGAGAGGCAGGCAAGCACATCAAATGGAGAGAACTACCGCAGATTATATGGGGATGCTTGCGACAATAATGAATGGTCAAGCACTTCAAGAGGCTCTTGAATTTAGAGGACTTGACACTCGTCTTCAGACATCAATCGAGATGAAGCAAATAGCAGAACCATACATAAGAAGAAAAGCTGTTAGACACTTGGAAAAAGGAAGAATTGTAATTTTTGCTGGAGGTACAGGTAGTCCATTCTTTTCAACAGATACTTGTGCGGCGTTGAGAGCAAGTGAAATAAATGCAGAGATAATACTATTTGGCAAGACAATTGATGGTGTTTATGATTCTGATCCAAAGATGAATCCAAATGCTAAAAAATATGATGAAATTACCTTTACTGAGGTTTTACAAAGGAATCTAAAAGTTATAGATTCTACAGCGGCTTCGTTGTGTAGAGATAATCACATTCCAATTAGAATTTTCGCACTTCGTGATGCAGAAGATATTGTTAAAGCTGTTGCAGGCGAATCAATTGGAACAATAATAAATGAGTAATAAAATAGAAAAGGAGAATATAAGTATGTATAGTCATATTGAAGAGAAAATGAAAAAAGCAATTGAGGCTTTAGAAAATAAGCTAGGAGAAATAAGAGCAGGTAGAGCTAATCCAAAAATATTAGATAGAATACAAGTTAGTTATTATGGTGTTCCAACACCAATTAATCAAGTTGCTAACATAATGGTACCAGAGGCCAGAATGATAACAATTCAACCATGGGATGCATCTTTACTTAAAGAGATTGAAAAAGAAATTCAAAAATCAGATTTAGGTTTAAATCCAACAAATGATGGTAAATTAATTAGACTTGTTTTCCCAGAATTGACAGAAGAGAGAAGAAAAGAACTTGTCAAAGAAATTAAAAAACTTGCTGAGGATAATAAGGTTGCTATTAGAGGAATAAGAAGAGACGGAATAGAGGAATTTAAAACTAAACAAAAAAATAGTGAGATTACAGAAGATGATTTAAGGAATGCTGAAGAACAAATTCAAAAGTTAACTGATAAATATGTTGCTTTAGCTGATAGTACTTGCACAGAAAAAGAGAAAGAGATTATGTCTGTTTAATTTTTGATGTATAAATAAAATCTAGGGGGATAATCTATGGTTGAAAGTAATAAAGTGCCTAACCATATAGCTATTATTTTGGATGGCAATAGAAGATGGGCAAAGATGAGAGGATTGCCAACGTTACAAGGTCACACTGAAGGTGCAGACAATTTAGAACGTATCGCAAGATATTGTTCAAAAATTGGTGTTAAATACCTTACTGTATACGCTTTTTCAACAGAAAATTGGAAGAGAACTGAGGAAGAAGTTGGATACTTAATGAATTTGATGGCAGATTACATAAATTCATTTGAGGTTAGATTTAAGGATTCAAATGCTATTATAAGACTTGTGGGGGACATTGACAGATTACCTAAAAAACTACAAGATAGTATAATAAAAATTGAAGAAAAAACTAAAAATAATACTGGTTTAACTTTAAATTTGTGTATTAATTACGGTGGTAGAGAAGAGATTGCAAATGCAACTAAGGTTATTGCATCTAAAGTTTCTTCTGGTGAGCTAAAACTAACTGATATAAATGAAGGTATGTTTTCTACTTATTTAAGAACAGGTGATACACCCGATCCTGATTTGTTTATAAGAGCTGGTGGAGAAAAAAGATTAAGTGGTTTTTTGTTGTGGCAATCATCATATTCAGAACTTTATTTTTCGGATGTGCTATGGCCAGACTTTAATGAAATTGAATTAGATAAAGCAATAAGTGAATTTAATAATAGAAAAAGAAATTTTGGTAAATGATTTTATAGAAGAACATAAGGAGGAAAATATGGCAAAGCGATTAATTTCAACAGCAGTTGGCATACTTATTTTGGCTTTGGTCTTTGTATCTCAAAATTTGTTTGTTATAAATCTTGCTGTTACTGTAGTAGCACTTATCGGATTATCCGAGTTTTATAATGCTTTTAAAATAAAGGGAATAAAGCCTTTTGAAACAGTAGGATATTTTGTGACATTAGGAATACTTTCTATAGGATACTTGAGTAATGAAACTACAAAAGCAATATTATTTATTGCAGCACCTATATTACTGTTTATATTATTTTGCAGATCTGTATTTACAAACAATAAATACAATATACTTGATGTCGCAATTACTTTGCTTGGAATTGTTTATGTGTCATTGTTCTTTAGTTTTATTCCGTTCACATGCCATTTAACAAATGGGCTATATTTTGTATGGTATATTTTAGCTGGTGCTTGGGTAACTGATTCATTTGCATACCTAATTGGTCGCAAATTTGGAAAGCATAAGTTTTCAGAAATAAGTCCCAAAAAGTCTATAGAGGGTTGTATTGGTGGTATTGTAGGTTGTACACTATTTTATCTTGGATATACATACTACTTAAATACAATAGGAATAGAACTAAATTATTTTGTTATGGCGGTATTGGGAATAATAATTAGTGCTATATCACAAATCGGAGATTTAACGGCATCTTGTGTAAAAAGATATTGTGATGAGAAAGACTTTGGTACTATAATGCCAGGTCATGGTGGAGTATTAGATAGATTTGATAGCGTAATAATGATTGCACCTTTTGTGTATATATTTTTTCAATTTTTAGTGTAAGGAGAAGATATGAGTACAGTATTAATGTGGATAGTTGGTTTTGTAAAAATTGTAATTGTATTAGGAACTTTAATAACGATTCACGAATTAGGACATTTTACAGTTGCTAAGCTTTGCAAGGTTACAGTAAATAAGTTTTCTATTGGGTTTGGACCAAAATTAATAACAAAAAATTCAAAAGGAACAGAATATACACTTAGACTTATCCCATTTGGTGGCTTTGTGCAAATGGAAGGAGAAGAAGAACGTTCTGATGCAGAAGGTGCGTTTAATAAAAAGAGTGTATGGCAAAGAATTGCAATAGTTGCAGCTGGAGCGATAGTTAATATAATCTTTGCATTAATTGTTTATTTCGCAATTTGTAGTGCATCTAACTCTTACTATACAACTACCATCAGTAAACTAGACGGTGGAGCCTTGTATGATTCAGGTCTTCGTGCTGGTGACAAAATAATCAGCATAGATGGCAAAAATGTTATGACTATGAGAGCAGTAGAAGAAATTATTGCTGAAACAGACAGCGAGAGTATGATTTTTAAAATCGAACGTGATGGAAATGTAGTTGATATACCTGTAACGGTACCTTATCAAACTCACGGTTTTTTTGGTATTGCGTTTGAAACCGATAAAAAGGTTTTATATATTTATAAAAATTCGCCAGCTGATAAGGCAGGAGTTAAAGTTGGAGATGTAATAGAAAAAGTTAATGGAATTGAATTGGCTAATTCACAAGAAATATCAGATTTTATTAGAAATATAGTTTCTTCAAACATAGAACTTGAAGTACTTAGAGATGGAGAAATCGTTAAGTTAAATGGAGTTACGGAGTCTAATACAGGTAGGTATTATTCTTTGTTATGTGAAGAAATACACCCAGGATTTTTTAAAGGTTTTGGATATGCATTAGATGAAACAGGATATTATTTTATTGCAACTATTAAAGGCATAGGCGAAGTGTTTACAGGCAAAGCTGAAAATGTTGAAGTTATGGGACCTGTTGGAATAGCTTCTGAGATAACTAGTACAAAAGCATGGAGTGACTTTTTCTACTTAATGTCTGCAATAAGTTTAAGTTTAGGAATATTTAATTTGCTTCCAATTCCTGCGTTGGATGGAGGCAGAATTTTACTTTTAATTATAGAAGGCATTAGAAGAAAGCCGTTAAAAGAAAGTGTTGAACAAGGTTTGATTCTTGCGGGTTTTGCACTAATAATGTTATTAGCAGTTGTTGTGACTGTTGGAGATGTAATAAAAATTTTCTAAAGATGAAAAGAGGAAAATATGATCGCAGAGGTAATAGTTAATTCTAAAGCAAATGAATTGAATAGAACATTTGACTACGGCGTACCAGATAATCTGGACGTCGCTTTGCGGTATGAGGGTACTTATTCCATTTGGAACAAGAAAGATTTATGATGTAGGGTATGTTGTTAATTTAAAAGAAAAATCTGAGTATAAATGCAAAAATATTGTAAAGGTAGTAGATAAGGTTTTTGATGAAGAAAAACTTGAACTTGCAAAATGGATAAGTGAAAAATATTTTTGCAACTTGGCTGATGCTATAAGGCTGTTAGTTCCTCCGGGAACATCAACTAATGTAGATAGAGTTAAAGTTAAAACAGAGAAACATGTTTATTTGAATGAATCAGCAGATTTATCTAAAGTAAAAATAGACAAGCATAAGAAGGTTGTTGATTTTTTAAAGGATAATATTTCTGCACCAAAAGTGGCATTAAAAGGCATGTTAGATGTATCAGATTCAGTTTTAAAAACTTTAGAAAAAAACGGAATAATAGAATTAAGAGATGTTGAAGTTGGAAGAGATCCTTTTTGGAATAAAAAGGTCGATAAAGACGCAATTCCAGACTTAACAGATGAACAAAGACAAGTAATAGAGAGTATTGATATTAATAGATATAGTCAAGATTTAATATATGGTGTAACTGGTAGTGGAAAGACGGAGGTTTATTTAAGGCTTATAAAAAAGGTCTTGGATAGTGGAAAAAATGCTATTGTGCTGGTGCCAGAAATTTCGCTAACTCCACAAATCACAAATAGATTTCTAGCTAGATTTGGAGATGTGGTTGCTATATTACATAGTGGATTATCACTTGGAGAAAGATATGATGAATGGAAAAAAATAAAATCAAATAAATGCAAAATTGTTATTGGTGCCAGATCTGCTATATTTGCCCCTCTTTCAAATGTGGGTATAATCATTATTGATGAGGAACATGATGGCTCATATAAATCTGAAACATCTCCCAAGTATGATGCAAAAGAAGTCGCAGATTATATTGCATCGGTGGAGAATATTCCTCTAGTTATGGGTTCTGCTACACCAGACATAGTAACCTATTACAAGGCTTTAAATGGCGAAATTAATCTATTTGAGTTGAAAAATAGAATTTCGAAGTTTGGACTTCCTAACGTTGAAATTGTTGATATGCGTGAGGAACTTGCAACTGGTAATAAGACAGTTTTTAGTAGAAAATTATATTATGCTATGAAAGAAGCAATAAAGAATAAAGAACAAATAATGCTTTTCTTAAACAGAAGAGGCTATTCTACATTTATCATGTGTAGAGATTGCGGATATGTAGTTAAATGTGAAGATTGTGATGTTTCAATGACATATCATATGGACTTGAATAGACTTGTGTGTCATTACTGCGGAAAAACAAAAGAGGTAATGAACACTTGTCCTTCATGTGGTAGCAAGAATATTAGGTACTTTGGAAGTGGAACACAAAAAATAGAAGTTGAAATCAAAAAATATTTTCCAGAAGCAAGTGTAATAAGAATGGATGTTGATACAACGAGGATAAAAGGCGGTCATGAAAAGATTCTTACAAAGTTTAGAGATGAAAAGATAGATATATTACTTGGAACACAGATGATAGCAAAGGGTCATGATTTTAGTAATGTAACTCTTGTTGGCATACTAGCAGCCGATAGTTCTTTGAATATCGGCGACTATAGAGCAAATGAAAAAACGTTTCAATTACTTACACAGATGTCTGGAAGAGCTGGAAGAGGAACTAAGAAAGGAACAGCAATTATTCAAACATATATGCCGGATGAATTCAGTATAAATGCTGCAAAAGAACAAAATTATACAAAGTTTTACAATTCGGAAATAAATATGCGAGAAAAGTTGAATTATCCACCTTTTTGCGATATAATAATCTCGATTATAAGCGGTACTGATGAAGAAAAAGTGAAAAATGAAGCAGATAAGTTATATGATGTACTGCACAAAGATTTTAATACTTACAAACCTATGCCAGCACCTATAAGTAAGATAAATAATGAATATAGATGGCGAATTTTACTTAAAGAACAACTAAATTATGAAAAGCTCAAAACTTTTCATGATTTGATTTCTGAGTTCTATAAAGTAAAAACTGATGAGGTAAAAGTGAGTGTTGATGTAAACCCGAACAGTATGTTATAGTTTATTGTGAAAGGAATGAGAATATGGCACAAAGACAAATAAGAGAGGTTGGAGACCCACTACTTAGAAAAAAATCAAGAACTGTTGAGGTTATTGATGATAAGGTTAAACAACTTATAGAAGATATGTATGATACACTTAAGGCTGCAGATGATGGTATTGGTATTGCTGCACCTCAAGTTGGTGTTTTAAAAAGAGTGATAATAGTTGATTTAAGTGATGAAGATGGTGAGGGTCCATATAAACTTATAAATCCCGTAATAACAAAATCTAAAGGAGAACAAGTTTGCAGAGAAGGATGTCTTAGTGTACCAGGATTACTTGGAGATGTTGTTAGACCAAAAGAAGTTACTGTAGAGGCACTAAATGAGGAAGGAAAAAAAGTAATTATTAAAGCGAAAGATTTGCTTGCCATTTGTTTATGTCATGAAATTGATCATCTAGATGGAATTTTATTTATAGATAAGGCAACAGAATTATTTGATGCAGATGCGGAGGATGAAGAATAATAATGGATATCGTGTTTATGGGAACACCAGATTTTGCGGTTGAATCTTTAAAAAGAATATATGAAAGTGGGCACAACATAAAAGCTGTGATATCACAACCTGACAAAAAAGCAGGAAGAGGTATGAATATAATGCCAACTCCCGTGAAAGAATATGCAATAAGTAAAAATCTTACTGTATATCAAACAGAAAAAATAAAAAAAGACAGAGAATTAATAGAAAAAATAAAAGAGCTAAAACCGGATGTAATTGTTGTTGTGGCATTTGGACAGATTTTATCTAAAGAAATACTAGATATTCCAAAGTATGGTTCAATAAATGTTCATGGTTCTTTACTTCCTAAGTATAGAGGGGCTGCACCAATTCAATGGTCGATTATAAATGGTGATGATGTTACGGGTATTACAACGATGTACATGGATGCTGGAATGGATACTGGAGACATGATTCAAAAGTTTGAATTAAAAATAGATAGTGATGACACATATGGAACACTATATGAGAAAATGAAAGTCCTTGGAGGAAAGGCAATAATAGAAACTCTTGAAAAAGTAGCAGATGGTACAGCTCATAGAGAGAAACAATCTGATGATTTTACAATTGCTCCTATGATTGAAAAAGAAATGGGAGAAATAGATTGGAAAAAATCTTCTAGAGATATTAGAAATTTGATAAGAGGATTCAACCCAATGCCAGGTGCATATACAGTTATGAATGATGATACAAAGATGAAAGTGTGGATGGCTGAATATTCTGATATTTCTAGTACAGATGGAGCTTTACCAGGTACTTTCATTATTGCTGATTCGAAAAAGGGATTATTCGTAAAGACCGGAGATGGCGTATTAGAACTTACAGAAATACAAATGCCAAATTTAAAAAGAATGTCTGCAAAGGAATATTTAAGAGGTCATACACTTAAATAAAAAAGATACTTGTATAAATTTTAAGAGGAGGGTTTTATATGGAAGAAGAAAAGAAAGTTAACGAAAACGAACAAGCCATTGTATCAAAAGAAAATGAGCAAATGGCAGAAACAGAGGTTAATGGAATTAAAATAGCAGAAGAGGTTGTTGCAAAAATAGCAGGTATTGCTGCTTCAGAAGTAAAAGGCGTATATGGAATGAATGGTGGCTTTGTTGAAGGCCTTTCTGAAATGTTAGGAAAAAAGAGCTTTTCAAAAGGAGTAAAAGTTCAAGTTGGTGAAAAGGACACAACTATAGATTTGTTTATAATTGTAGAATATGGTTGCAGAATTCCAGACATAGCATGGGAGATTCAAAATAGGGTTAAAACAGCGGTTGAAAATATGACTGGACTAAAAGTATTGGAAGTTAATATTCATGTTCAAGGAGTTAACTTACCAAAAGAAGAAAACAAAAAAGAAGAAAATAAAAAAGAAGACTCACAAGAAAATGCTAATCAATAATGAATAGTCTGATTTATACAATTTTACAATAGGAAAAAATAAAGAGTTTTCCTATTGTAAATATAATCAATACTTTTGTTTATGGAAATACTCGAATCAAATTAAGAGATAAAAAGAGAGGAAGATTTAAATGAGAATTTTAGATAAGTTTATATCATTTGTTTTTTCGATAGTAATAATTGTATTAGCAATGACAGTTATATTAGTTTCAGTAAATGCTGTTAATTATGCAGTTGTTGAAGGGTTATTAACAAATTATGTTTTTAATGATTTATATAAAATGACCGTTATTTTAATTTCGGTCTTGTTTGTACTTGCTGGTTTGAAAGTAACAGTATTTTCTTCGACACTTTCTACTGGAGGAAAAAAGAATATATACGTTAATACTCCTAATGGAAAGATTCAAATAGCACAAGAAACAATAGAAGGAATTGCCCAAAATGTAATAAGTAACTATAGTGAGGTTAAAGATGTAAAAGCAGCAATGACAAAAGCCAAAAAAGGAATAAACTTATATATGGGACTTTTAGTTTATGAAAATACCAACATAACAAATATTGTTACAAGAATTCAAGATGAAGTAAAGGAACAAATTGAAAGTACAACTGGCGTTCATGTTTATAATGTTGATGTGAAGGTTAGAAATGTTGTTCCTAAGCAAACAACAACAAAGAAAACTGTACAAGCTCAACAAGGTAAAGTAAAAGACACGGCTAATAGTAATGCTGTGATTGAAAATAAAGAAGAAACTTTAGAAAAAGAAAATATAGTAACATCAGAAAGTAATGAAAGTGTTCCAGAACAATATGTTACAAAACAATCAACAGATGAGTATTCAAGAGATGAGAATGGAGTATTGTATAGAGTGGAACCAAATCCAAATGCTGATGATGTACAAAAACAATAGGTAAAGTTAATGAAGAGGGGAGAGATTCATATGACAGAAAAAATAGGAAAATTCTTTTCGAATTATGGTGGGTTTATACTTGGAGTTTTAGTAGGTATACTTCTTGTTGCCTTAAAAGTTATTGATGCAATAGTAACTATTGCAGTTATTATTGGCTTTGGTTTATTAGGAGCATACATACAAAAAAACAAGAGTGTTGTTAAGGAAAAGTTAAAAAAATTAATTGAAAAATGGTAGGAGAGAAAATATATGAGCAGAAAGCTTGCAAGAGAGTTAACATTTAAAGTGGTTTTTTCTACAAATTTTCAAAGTGAAGTAGATGACATTGAGAATTTAATTGAAAATTTAGTAAATGATAATGAATTAACTGAAGAAGTCACAAGTGAAGATAGAAAGTACATAGAAGAAATATCTTTTGGTGTTTTAAAGAACAAGGAAGAGCTAGATGAACAAATAGAAAAATATTTAAAGGGTTGGACAATGGATAGAATCGGAAAGACGGATTTAGCTATTTTGCGACTTGCTGTATATGAAATGTTATATAGAGATGATATTCCTTATAAGGTTTCAATAAATGAGGCTGTTGAACTTGCAAAGTTGTTCTGTGACGAATCTTCGCCAGCGTTTATAAACGGAGTCCTTGCAGGTATTGTTAATTCTTTATCTAAATAAGTCGGAGGAAAAATGGAGAGACCAGAACCAATTACAGTAACGGCACTAAATAAATATATTAAAAACATTGTTGATAATGATGAATTTTTAGGTATGGTTTATATAAGAGGTGAGATTTCTAACTTTAAAAGTCATTATACAGGACATTTATATTTTACACTAAAAGATGAAACATCTTTAATAAAATGTGTTATGTTTAAGACGTATACTTCAAATCTAAACTTTACGCCAAAAGATGGAATGAGTGTGGTAATACTAGGTAGCGTTTCTGTTTTTGAACGTGATGGTATATATCAGATATATGTAAAAGGCATGGAAATGGATGGTGTTGGTGCCTTATATGCTGAATACGAAAAGTTGAAAAGCAAATTGGCTGAGGAAGGATTATTTGATGAAAGCAAAAAGAAAAGAATTCCAATGTTACCAAAGTCAATTGGTGTTATAACTTCAAAAACAGGTGCAGTAATACGCGATATAATAAATGTCACAACTCGAAGATTTCCTAATGTGAATATAAAACTTTATCCTGCGAGTGTACAAGGGAAAGGTGCTGCTGAAACAATAGTAAAAGGATTAAAATATTTTAATCAAGCTAGAAATGTTGATGTAATTATTGTTGCTCGTGGTGGAGGTTCGTTAGAGGACTTATGGCCTTTTAATGAAGAAATTACGGCAAGAGCAATTTACGAGTCAAACATACCAGTTATTTCGGCGGTTGGTCACGAAACAGATTTTACAATTGCGGACTTTGTTGCAGATTTGAGAGCACCAACTCCTTCAGTTGCAGGAGAATTAGCTGTTCCAGAATTGAATGAACTAATGTGGAAGTTAGGAAATATAAGAAAGAAAATTTGCTTGCTCTTAATTCAAAAACTTGAATTGATGAAAAATAAATATTACTCACTGATGAATAGTAAAGTTTTGAAGAATCCATATGATATATTGCAACAAAAGACTTTAACCGTTGAAAAGTATGAAAGTGAGTTAATAAGTAATATAACAATAAAAATAAAAGATGATAGACTAAAACTCACTAAGATTGCGTCAGGTTTAGATGCTTTAAGTCCACTAAAGACTTTGACGAGAGGATATTCAATTATAGAAGATAAAAATAGAAATGTAATAACGTCTGTAAAAAAAATAAAAACAAACGATATTGTGAGGATCATTTTGACTGATGGTTCAAAAGAAGCTATTGTTAAATAAAATAATTGTATGTTTTATAAAGGAGAAAAAATGGAAAACTTAAGTTTTGAAGAAGCTATAGAACAATTAGAAAAAGTTGTTAATGAATTAGAAGCACCAAATTTGACTTTGGACGAGTCTGTGAAAAAATTTGAAAAAGGTATGGAACTTTCAAAACATTGCAACGAACTATTAGAAAAGGCCGAGAAGAACATTACTATATTGATTGAAAAATTAAATGGTGAGATGAAAGAAGAAGCATTTGAAGTCCCAAATGCTTAGAATAATTTAAACTAAGGAGGAAACTTTATATGGGAAACATTTGGGATAACTATGGTCTTTGGATACCAGTAATGACATGGTTTTTGGTTCAGAGTATAAAAGTTTTGTCAGACTTATTGATTCATAAAAAGTTGAATATCAGAAGGTTGTGGGGAAGTGGCGGCATGCCAAGTTCCCATTCAGCTTTTGTAACTTCATTATCTACGGTTGCAGCTTTATCCAGAGGGATTGATTCTTTAGAATTTGCAATATGTGTGATTTTTTCGTCTATTGTAATGTATGATGCGGCTGGTGTTAGAAGAGCTGCTGGAAAGCAAGCTAAGGTGTTGAACCAAATTATAGAAAATGATGGAGATATAAATATACAAGAAAAATTGGTGGAACTATTGGGGCATACACCAGTTGAAGTACTTGCTGGTGCAGTAGTTGGAATATTGATGGCGGTTGCTCTTTATAGTGCTTGGATGTAAAAAAGAATCTAAGTTTTTGATGATGTATTAAAAACATCATTTAAGACTTAGATTCTTTTTTGATTTTAGTATTGCCTTTACTAAATTAATCATAATATTCGCATTTCATTTCGTCAGGTGTTTCATTCCAGTCAACCCAGCAATGTTCTTTATAGCACCAGCCTCTGTTTTCATTTTCTGGATCTTTTTCGTATTGATCACATTTACAACATTTCATAAACATTTCCTCCTTTTATGAATTAGTCATCAACATTAAAAATTATATCATACATTTAACATAATATCAACAAAAAAAGTAAATTAATGTATGAATAAAGAATGTGAACAAGTTTTTTGAAACAAAAATGTAAAAAACATTGTCGAATTGAATGTATATATGATATTATTTATTTTGAAGAAAATTTGGATTGAAAAAGGTTAAAGATACAACTTTTAGAAGTACCTTTAAAACATAAAAAAACTAAAGAAAGAGAGAATAAAATGAGAGAAAAAATTTTTTTGATGTTAACTTTATTAATAGCGTTTTTCTGTGCAAATGTATATGCAGAAAATGAACAAATTAGTGCAACTTTGAGCAAAGAAATAAGTATTGTGTATAACAACGAAATCAAGGAGTTCTATGATGTAAATGGAACTAAGGTATATCCAATTTTATATCAAGGAACAACGTATTTACCTGTAAGGGCTGTCTCTTCTATGTTTAGCATTGATGTAAAATGGGATGGTGAAAATAATAAAATATACTTAAGTACAGGAAAGGCTGATCCAGTTACTTGTAAATCTATTGATATATTTGTTTCTGGAACGAATGAAACTGTATTGCCTAATATAAATAAGACGATTTCTATAGAATATAAGGAGAAAGTACAATCTTTTGCGGATGTTAATGGAAAGACTGTTTATCCTTTATCTTATCAAGGAACAACATATTTGCCAGTAAGGGCTATTTCTAACATGTATGGTGCCACAATAGATTGGAATGGAGAAAACCAAAAAATTACTATCGAAAGAAAAAATGAAATTGCAGAGATTTCCAACGTTACAATCAAAGTCATTGATGGAGTTCTTTGTGCTGTAATAGCTACCAACGCTCCATTGTACGATTATAAGTATTATTCTCTTAGTGAACCTAATAGATTGGTAATTGATTTGCAAAATAGTAAATTTGGTATATCTACAAGTCAGCAAACTATAAACTATAGTGTGCTACAAAAAGTTAGATTTGGAAGCCATGAAAATAATTTAAGTAAGATAGTGCTTGATGTTGATAGAATAGATGAATACTCGGTGGCACAAAGCAAAGATAGGCTTACAACATATTTTGCATTGACAAGCAATTTTGTGATTCCTGATGATTCTACTCAAGAAAAAGATTATACATTAGTGGCATCAATTGGAAACACAATATATATACCTGAAATAAAAGACAATGACTCAAAAAATGAAAATGAGGATAATAAGAGTGGAGATAGTGATAACGAAAATACAAATGATGACGACAAAACATTAACGCCAGAACAAATTGCTGAGTTGGCAAAAGTAACTTCAGTTGTATATTCTCCAACAAATGAAGTTACAAAGATTAAAATTGATGGAAATTATGAGTTTGAAACAGTTAAATTGGATGATCCAAAGAAGTTTGCTATCGATATAAAAGGGGCTAGACTTGAAGCTGATGGACCTACTGAAATTGAACCTAAAAATAATAATATAGTAAAAATTAGATTTGCACAAAATAAAGATGATGTGGTTAGAATTGTTTTCGATTTGAACGAAAAAGCTAATGCTAATGTAAAAGAAAGTTCTGATTATTTGCAAGTTTATTTTGATGAGGTAAAAGTAAAGAGTGTTGTATATGAGGTATTTGATAACTACGCAACACTAACACTTAAGAATGTAAAAAAGAGTGTCTTTTCATCTACTAAATCTACAAGTTATAACAGATTAACTTTGTCATTCTCTTCATCTAGATTTAAAACAGAATCAGAAAGCATAGAATCAGAAGATAAGTTTGTTAAAAATATTGAAGTAAAAGCTAGTAAAATTGTTATAAATTTTGCTGGTGAGACTATATATGATATGAAACAAGTTGGTAATGATGTTGTAATAACTATTTCATATGATAAAAACAATGAAAAGAAGAAGTTTGTCATTCTATTAGATGCTGGACATGGCGGTACAGATCCTGGAGCTTGTTATGGAAGTACGGAAGCAGAAAGGCACTTGCCAGAAAATCAGGAAAAAACGTATACATTAGCGGTAATGCTTAAAATAAAAGAATTACTTGAAGATGAAGATGATATTGAAATCAGAACATCAAGAACAACGGATGTGTTCATTGATAGACAAGGTAGAATCGACTATGTTTTAAATAATGAAGATGCTGATATGCTTGTTAGCGTTCATATAAATTCTGCTGCAACCAAGGCATATTCAGGAACTATGGTGTTATATTATAATAAACCAGGCGAGCAAGAGGATTATGGAATAACAAGTAAAGAACTCGCATCTTTAATTAAGAATAATATTGTTGAGGATACAGGACTTGTTGATAAAGGCATTGTTAGTAGAAAGGACCTTTGGATACTTGAACAAAATTCTGCTGGTCAGATAAGTGGGATTGCGGGTGAAGAAAGACCTGTAACTAACTTGCCAGCAGTACTTTGTGAATTGTGCTTTATTTCAAATGACAATGACCATAAAAGATTAATGGATGAAGATTTTCAAGATGCGGCCGCAAATGCTATATACAAAGGAATTTTAGAAGCAAAGGAACAAATGGGAAAATAAAAAAGGAGAATGTTTAAAATGGAGTTTTTAACATTTGCATTAAAAGGGAATTATAAAAGATTTTATAATAACTTAAAAGAATTGTCTAAAAAGAATGGAAAGAACCCAACTTTGATGTTTATTGATGCAGCAATATCATCAGTAGTTGTTGGATCCGGATTAACTGATTATTTAAATTACAAATTTTATAACAGATCATACAAAGAAAGAAGAGAATATGTAACAATAAAATATGGTTCTGAGTTTTATGCTAAATATTCTCCAAAAGATTTAGCCACAAACTTAAGAATTAAGACTAATTTTCATAAATATTATTCAAAATATACTAATAGAGAATACTATATTCCAGAGTTTGGATTAGAGAAACTAAAGGATTTCTTAAGCAGGAACAAAGTGTTTATGATAAAACCCACTGATGGATTAGCTGGTACTGACGTTAAAAAGATGACAATAGAACAGGTAGAAACACCAGAAAAGTTTTATGAGTATTTAAAAGAAAAGAATATGTTTTTAGAGGAATTTATAATACAGGATCCAGAGTGGGGAAGAATATGTCCTAACAGCGTAAATACAATAAGGGCTATGACAAGAATAATCGGTGGAAAAGCTGAACTTTTCTATGCTGCAGCTCGTATTGGAAATGGTACTGCGGTTGTTGACAATTTCCATCAAGGCGGCGTAGGAGTTAGAATTGATATGGATAAAGGAACTCTTATCGGGAATGCAGTATCTAAGGATTTGGAGGAAGTGGAATGCCATCCTGCTACTGGAGTTAAATTTGACGAATTTAAGATTCCATACTGGAATGAAATTAAAGAGATGGTTTGTGAGGCAGCAATGGTAAATCCAGATGTAAAAGTTGTTGGATGGGATGTTGCGATATCTACAAAAGGACCACTTTTAATCGAAGCAAATAGAAGACCTGGATTTGATTTGGTACAGGTCCTTGAAGATAGAGGAACTAAGTATATGCTTGAAGCAGTGAAGAAAGACAGCAAAAAATAATTATAAACCATAAAAAGAAAGGAATGATATAAATGGACGAAAACATTTCTAAAGGATTTTTTGGGTTAAACAGAAAAGATGTTGAAAACTACATAGCAGATATGAAAAAAGATTATGAAGAAGAACTAAAAAGACAAAACCAGGAATTACTTGCGATGAAAAACGAGAATTCAAAATTAAATGACAGAATAAACCAATTACTAAATGACAGAAAAGAGATTGAGGAGGCAAAAAAGAATATATCTGATGTTTTATTCAAAGCAGAGCAGCAAGCAAAGCAAATAGTGGAGGATGCAAAATCAAAGGCTATTGAAGAAAGACAAGAAATTGATGTTCAAATAGAGGCAGAAAAAGAAAAGTTAATAGATGCAAAAATTGAACTTGCAATGCTAAAAGACAAAGCAAAAGAGGTAATGTCAAAATTTGCGGATGATCTTACTAACTTACAATAATGTAATAATATAGGCAACGTGTTAATATCATATTGTTAGGTGATATGATAATGATAAGAATAAAAGTGTTCTCAGTAAGACAAGCAATAAATTCATTTGTATTTTATTTATTAATATTGGCGATATCAATTTTTATTGTTTTTATTTTTGCATCATCTTTTTATATACTTAAGGAGATGATAAAAGATAGTTTTATAATACAAAATGATTTTGCTGTTGAAACTATATCAAGAAAAGGTCTAATTAAAAATATTTACTCAAATGAATTTATTTTTTCAAACTTTGAAGAACCTAGTGATAATGAAGTAAAATTAGCACAAAACACTGCATATGAGGATAAAAAAACAGAAAAAAGTATTGCTCATGAGAGTGAAGAGAATTCATTTAATGTAGAAGTGAATGAAAAGAAAGATTATGCCGTTCCTGACAAGTACGATGTTGAACTATATGAGAATGGAAAGGTTAGGGTTGGCAATACTGTCATAACCAATTATACCAAACGATCTTTAGATTTAAATGCACTTTCAAAGCCTTCAGAAATAAAAATAAATAATAACTTAAAATTTCTGTTGTTTCATACTCACGCAACTGAAAGCTATACATTCAAAAATACTACTAACGTTGTGAACTATAGAACAATTGATAAACAATATAATATGGTTTCGGTTGGAAATGTTTTATATGAAAGACTTAAAGCTAAAGGATATGATTGCATTCATGATGAAGAACTACATGATTATCCAAGTTATAATGGGGCATATAAATCTTCTCTTGCTACCGTAGAAAAGTATATGAGAAAACAAAAATATGATTTTGTCATAGACATACATAGAGATGCACTTTCGAGTAACTTGGGCTTTAGACCTACAGTTAATATAAACGGCGAATCAGTTGCAAAGCTCATGTTTGTTGTTGGCACAAATGCATGTGGCTTAAGTCATGATGATTGGATGAAGAATTTGAAGCTTGCCATTATGATACAAAATAGAGCAAATGAAATGTATCCAGGTTTTTTTAGAGATTTAAATTTAAGCAAATCTAGATATAATCAACATGTATCAAATGGTGCTTTTATAATAGAGGTTGGTGCAACAGGCAATACTCTTGAAGAGGCTCAAAATGCCATGAAATATTTAGCGAATGTGATAGATTCTTTCGCACATTGAAATAATTTTTGTGAAAGATTACATACCTTTTTGCGAAAAAATTTATAGGAACGAGAAAATGAAAATATTACGAAGGATAAGGTGAGAATAATGAAGATTGAAATAAAAAATTCTTCTGTAACAAAGAAAGAAATTAGTTCATACAATAAAAAATTAAAATCAGCTGATGAAAAACTAACTAATGGAACAGGTGAAGGTGCAGATTTTTTAGGGTGGTTGGAGTTAAAATTAAATAATGATGAAATTAAAAGAGTAAAAGATGCAGCAAAAAGGATAAGAGAAAATTCGGATGTATTGATTGTTATCGGTATAGGTGGTTCATATCTTGGAGCAAGAGCTGTTATTGATGCTTTATCAAACAATTTTGGAGAAAAGCGTGTAATATTTGCTGGAAATAATTTAAGCAGCGACTACCTAATGGACTTACTTGATTATATTGAAAATAAGAGAGTATGTTTAAATGTTATTTCTAAATCTGGAACAACAACAGAGCCAGCCATAGCTTTTAAAGTACTTCGTGAATATATGGAAAAAAAGTATGGCATTGAAGAGGCAAAAAATAGAATATTTGTTACAACTGATGCAAGGAAAGGTGTATTAAAAAAGATTGCAGATTCAAAAGGATATGAAACTTTTGTTGTACCAGATAATATTGGTGGAAGATATTCTGTTTTTACTCCAGTTGGACTATTACCAATAGCATCTGCTGGAATTGACATAGACAAAATATTGAATGGCGTGTTTGATGCAAGAGAAAAGTATAGAGATATCAAAGACAACCCTTGTTATGAATATGCAGTCGTTAGAAATGTATTATACAATAAGGGAAAAAAGATAGAACTTCTTGTAAGTTATGAACCAAAGCTTCACTATATAATAGAATGGTGGAAACAACTATTTGGTGAGAGCGAAGGAAAAGATGGCAAGGGAATATTTCCCTCTGGTGTAGATTACACTACAGACTTACATTCTATGGGGCAATATATTCAAGATGGTGAGAGACATCTATTCGAAACAGTGATAAATATTAAAGAACCATACAGAAATATAAAATTTAAGTGTGATAAGGATTCTATAGATAATCTTTACTACTTAAATGGAAAAGATATGAATGAAGTAAATCATAAAGCAATGGAAGGAACTGTAATTGCACATACAAAAGGAGAAGTTCCTAATATTATGATTGAACTAGACAAAATTGATGAGTATAACATAGGAGAATTATTATATTTCTTTGAAAAAGCTTGTGCTATAAGCGGATATATTTTGGGTGTAAATCCATTTAATCAACCAGGGGTTGAAGCCTACAAAAAAGAAATGTTTAAATTGCTAGGAAAGAAATAGAATTAAAAGAGGTAGATAAGATGTCGAAGTTTTTTAACAATGCTATAATCGGTAATGGAAAAATTCTTGGTTGCTTAACAGAAAAAGGTGAATTAATTAGGCTGTATTATCCTAATATAGATTATTTTCAAAATATAGATAAAAACAGGTTTGGAATAGTAAGTGGTGGCAAAATAATGTGGCTAGATGAAGCAAATACTAAAAGACAACATTATGAAGGAAACATAGTCTATACAGAATTAAATATTGAAAATTACGAAATCTTGCAGCGTGATTACATTTTACCGAATAAAAATGTTTTGGTGCGTACATTTAAATTTAACAAAAAGTTAAATCTGTTTATGTATTCGAAATTAAATTCTGATATAAACAGAAAAGTTTCTGGAATGTTTGTTGATAATACATTAATCCAGTATTGTCAGGAAATGTATATGGCAACATTTTCTATAAATAGCGTTACTAAATACCAAATAAATAATTCAAAGTATGTTATGCAAAATGGAGAATTAAATCAAGAAGATTATATAGGAATGTCAGATGACTCAGCGGTTTTATATACGGATGTGAATGAAATCACAATATATATTGCGTTAGAAAATAATTTGAAGGATTTACTTGAATTAGTTGAATGGTGCAAAAAACAACAAGAGACGATATTATATAATTCAACAAAAAATTATTGGGTTACCTATTTGAAAAAGTTCGAAAATAATTTGTTGTTAAAAAACGTAAATAAAATAAAAGAAAAAGAAATAATAGAAAGAACAATATTAATGTATGCACTCGTTACTAATCCTGAAACTGGTGCAGTACTGGCGAGCCCGGATGTTGATGAAAACTTTGAAAAGTGTGGTAGATATGGGTACTGTTGGCCACGAGATGCTCTTTTTATAAATAAAGCATTGAATATACTAGGATTAAAAAAATTAACAGATAAATTTTATAATGTGTGGGCAAAAAGAGCTCAACTTGATTCAGGATTATTTGAACAAAGATATTATTCTAATGGCGAACTTGCACCATGTTGGGGAATACAGATAGATGAAACTGCAGCAATTTTAATTGGAATATATGAAAATGGCAAATACAAAAAATTAGAGACGTTAATTTTAAAAACAATAACTGCACTCTTAAATTTTATAGACGATGACTACTTGTCAAAAGAGTGTTTCGACTTATGGGAAGAAAGAAAGGGAAAGCATTTATATTCGACTGCGAGTATGTATGAAGGTTTGCGAGTAGGAAAAGAAATGCTAACTTCTATAAATTCAGTAAAATATAAATCGACAATTAATGAAATAGAAAAAACTCTTTCAAATATAAAAGATGCCATAATTCATAATTTTATAAATGATAGTGCCTTAAAAAGAAGCATAGATAACACACAAACAGATATATCACTTCTATCTATTGTTGTTCCATATAATATTCTTGATGTTAATGATTTGATTATGAAAAATACACTAAACAATATAGAAAGAGATCTTAAACTTCCAAATGGTGGTTATATGAGATATCAATGGGATGAGTATGTGGGGGGAAATGCTTGGATAATTTCATCAATGTGGTTAGCTTTATATTACTTGAAAAAGGGTGAGAGGGATAAGGCTTGTGAATTGTTTGATTGGGTAACTAATCATGCAGATTACCTTGGCTTCTTGCCAGAGCAAATAGACAAAAATGGCGAAGAGACCATATGGGTAAGGCAACTTTCGTGGTCACATGCAATGTATATAATAGTAAAGTACGAGTTAAGTAAGGATAGTAAAAATAGTTTATGATGTTTTACGCTCTGCTTTCTTGATAATAGAAAGGAAATAAAATGGCAAAAAATCAAACAGTATTTGTATGTAGTTCATGTGGAAATGAATCTCCAAAGTGGCTAGGAAAATGTCCAGCATGTAATAGCTGGAATACATATTATGAAGAAAAAATTGTTAAAGATAAATCAACAAATGAACGTAAAAGTGTGAAAGCACAAGTAGTAAAACTAAATGACGTTGGAACTTCAGAGTCAGTTGCAAGAGTAAAAACAGGATATGAAGAATTAGATAGAGTTCTTGGTGGAGGAATCGTTCCGGGTTCATTGATTTTACTTGGTGGTGAACCTGGAATAGGAAAATCGACTCTTATACTTCAAATATGTGATAAAGTTAAATTTGAAAACAATAAGATATTATATGTTTCTGGAGAGGAATCTGGAAGACAAATTAAATTTCGTGCAGATAGATTAAATATAAATAATGATAATATCATGTTTTTGGGCGAGTCTAATATAGAAATAATAGAAGAAGCTATAGAACAAGACAAGCCTAGTTTTATAATTATAGACTCCATTCAAACAATGTATAGTGATGATATCTCGGCGGCCCCTGGAAGTGTTAGCCAAGTTAGAGAAATAACTGCAAGAATAATGCAGTTATGTAAGAAGAAAGAAATTACAACTGTAATAATTGGACATGTAACTAAAGATGGCACTATTGCTGGACCAAGAGTGCTTGAACATATGGTTGATACTGTACTATATCTTGAAGGTGAAAGATATTTTACTTATAGAGTTTTAAGAGGTGTAAAAAACAGATTTGGTTCTACAAACGAAATTGGATTATTTGAAATGAAGCAAGAAGGAATGGTTGAAGTGAGCAATCCTTCTGAACTTTTAATATCTGAGAGAGAAGGTAATCCGGCTGGATCAGTAATAGTAGCAACTCTTGAGGGAACAAGAACAATGTTAATTGAAATTCAAGCACTAACAGCTACTACAGCATTTGGACTTCCAAGAAGAACAGGAATTGGTGTTGAATATAATAGATTAGTACTTTTACTTGCAGTTCTTGAAAAGAAAGTTGGAATAAATCTATCAAATCAAGATGCATACGTTAACATTGTTGGAGGCATGAAATTGGATGAACCTGCTGCAGATCTTGGAATAGCACTAGCAATTGTATCAATACACAAAAATATACCATTACCAAAAGACTTAGTAGTAATAGGTGAAATTGGTTTAACAGGCGAGGTTAGAGCTGTAAATTCTATAGAAAAAAGAGTAAAAGAATGTGAAAAACTTGGATTTACTACTTGCATAATTCCAGAAAATAACAGAAAGCAGTTGAAGTATAAAGGAAATATGAATATAATAGGAGTTGGCAACTTAGCTGAAGCTTTAAAGATTTGCAATTTGAGATAATGGAGGAGTTGGAATGAGAAAAGAGCCAGGAAAAAACAACGAGCTTATACAGATATTAAAAATGGTTGCACCAGGAACAGATTTAAGAGAAGGATTAGATAATATATTGAAGGCACGTACAGGTGGACTTATAGTTATTAGCGATTCGCCAGAAGTCATGAAACTTGCAGACGGTGGGTTTAAAATTGATGAAGACTATTCACCAGCCAAAATATATGAATTGGCGAAGATGGATGGAGCAATAGTATTAAGTAAAGATGCAAAGAAAATATTACTTGCTAATACGCAATTAGTGCCAGACTCTACTATTCCAACAGTTGAAACAGGAACAAGACATAGAAGCGGTGAAAGAGTTGCAAAACAAACAAATGAACTCGTAGTAAGCATTTCACAAAGAAGAAATATAATAACTTTATTTAAAGGAAATACACGATATGTTATAAATGAAAGTGCGAAAGTATTAGCAAGAGCAAATCAGGCAATGCAAACTCTTGAAAAATATAAAGTAGCATTTGATGATATAATTTCTATAATAAATGAATTTGAATTTGATGATATAGTAACATTGCAAAATGTAGTTACAGCTATACAAAGGGCTGAATTATCAATGAGAGTAGTATCAGAAGTAAGTGGATATATTATAGAACTAGGTGATGAAGGAAGATTAATAGAATTACAGCTAGATGAACTTTCAAAGGATGTAGAAGAGGCAGAAACTCTACTAATACGAGATTATCTAGTAGAGCCACTAACAGCAGATCAAATAGTTGAAGATATATCAGCACTTTCAAGAAACGAGTTAATGGATTCAAACAATATAGCTAAAAAATTAGGATATATCAACATAGAAAAATCACTTGATGACGTTGAAGTACCATCAAGAGGATACAGACAACTTAGCAAAATTCCAAAAACTCCTATAAGCGTAATTGAAAATATGAATAAAAAATTAGGTGATTTTCAACATATAATAAGAGCAACAATTGATGAATTAGATGATGTAGATGGAATTGGAGAAATACGAGCTCAAAACATAAAACAAGGCATAAAAAGAATGCATGAGCAAGTAATATATGATTCAAAATTCTATAGATAACCCCATAAAAGGGTGTTGCTTCCTAAAATTCCAAAAAAAAGTTAGTTTACTAAATTCTTTGACTTTTGGAATTATCTGTGATATAATTAACCCGTACCGTAAGAGAAAAATTAGTAATTCTCTATTAGTGTATGTATCTAAAAAAGAGTTAGGAAGTGATATAAAAATGTTTAAGGTAGGCGACAAAATAGTATATCCAATGCATGGTGCTGGAACAATTGAATCTATAGAAGAAAAAGAAATCTTAGGTGAAAAGCAAAAATATTATGTCATGAAGATGCCTGTTGGAGATATAAAGGTTATGGTTCCAACTAAAAATGCAGAACTAATTGGAGTTAGAGATGTTATAGGAAATGAAACAGCACAAAATGTTCTAGATGTTCTTAGTGCTGGACCAACAGATATGTCTTCTAACTGGAACAAAAGATACAGAGACAATCAAGAAAAAATGAAAAGCGGCGACATTTGTGAGGTTGCAGATGTTGTTAGAAATCTTACTTTTAGACAAAAATCAAAAGGACTTGCAACTGGTGAGAAAAAAATGTTAACAAATGCAAAACAAATTCTAATAAGTGAATTAGTTCTTGCAGAGTCTATGACAAAAGAGCAGGTTGAAGTACTTATCAACGATAAGATAGATGAAGCATATAAGACATATGAAATAGTACAAGACTAAAAATTAGGGATTAGAAAACTAGATACGGATCTGTTTTTCTAATCTCTATTTTTTTGTATTCTATTGATAAGCTTTGTATTTTTTGTGTATAATATATATGCATGATATTACTATAAAGAAAGGATATGAATAATATGGGAAAAGAAGTTATATATAGTGCAGATGGAAGAATAATAGAAGGAATAGTAGTAAAGTATTACGAAGAAGGTAAAAAGATGTCCGAAACACCATATGTAAATGGTTTAAAAAATGGAACAGAGATAGAATATTATTATAATGGTGTTGTAAGTGCTAAAAATGAGTATGTTGATGGAGAATTGAATGGTATTTCTTACGTTTACTATCAATCTGGTAACTTGATGGAAGAAAACCCTTATAGAAATGGAAAGCTAGATGGAATAAGAAAAAGATTTTATGATACGGGAATGTTACAAGAAGAGGCTGAATATCAAAAGGACGTTTTGAATGGAAAAGTAAATAGATACAATCCAGATGGTATACTAGAAGAAACAATATTCTTTAGAAAAGGATCACAAGTTGAGGAACATCCAGAAATTCTTGAGCAAAAGGAAAAAGAAGAAGAAAAAGAAAATATGCAAAACAGACTAACCGAAGAACAATTAAATAAATTAATATAGCTTGGAACAAAAAACAACAATACCTGTCTATATAATTATATAAAGGGGGAGTTTGTATGGAGTCATATATATTTAGTAAAATAATAGCAGGCCTTGCAGCTGTAGTTATTAGCGTCAGTGGATTTATATTTCCTAGCCATGTAAGAAATCAAAAAAATAGTAATGATGAAATAAGAAAATTTTCATCAGAAGAAGAGTTGAAAGACGCAATAAGTAAAACAAGAAAAAAAGATGGAGCATATGGTGGTGATGGTTTGTATGAGGTTGATGCTGCAGTTAATGAAAGTACTTCAATAAGAAATGATAACGATACATATTCTCCTTCTACTTCGGATGAATCTAGCAATCATTCAGAAACCAATACTCAGGTAGCTGGTGTTGATGAAGCAGATATAATTAAAACAAATGGCAAATATATATACTATATAGCTAATGGCATATTACATATAGTAAATGCTATACCAGCCTCTGATATGAAAGAGGTAAAAACAATAGATTTATCTTCGGATGGAAAATGGAAATATAAAAACGCAACTGAATTATATATAGATGACAGCTATATAACAGTAATTGGAACAGAAGCAAGATTAGTAGATGACGATATAAAAACCAATGAAATTATGGAAGATCGAATATATTGGCATAGACCAACAGAAACTTTAACAACGATAAATATTTATAAGATAGATACTTATGAACTTGCCAGAACTTTTGAAATATCAGGTAATTATGTTTCGTCAAGGAAGATTGATAATAGCATAGTTCTTATTTCAAATAAGTATATATATAGTGATTATGGAATACTACCAATATGTAAAGACTCAGCTATTTCAAAAGAATATAGGGATATTCCAGCAAATGAAATATGTTATTTTAAAGACTTTGAAGACTGTAATTATATGATTGTTTCTACAATTGATTTAGAAAATATTGATGAAAAAGCCAATATACAAACATTTTTGGGAGCAAGCACAGAAATTTATATGAATAAGAATTCACTTTATGTTGCAAAAATATGTTACGACTATTCAAGTGACTTTGATATGATTGACACAAATGGATTTTTTAGAGATATTTCTTATACTTATACAAATATAACTAAAGTTCATAAATTTGATATAAAAGATGGAAAAGTTCAGTATTGTGCGACGGGAGCTGTACCAGGAAGCTTACTAAATCAATTTTCAATGGACGAACATAATGGATATTTTAGAATTACCACAACTGATAATTCTAATTTCGAAGAATCTACTAACAATTTATATGTATTAGATAGTGATATGAATATTGTTGGAAAATTAGAGAATCTAGCTAAAGGGGAGAGAATCTATTCTACAAGATTTATGGGAACAAAATGTTATATGGTTACATACAAGACGGTGGATCCTTTATTTGTGATAGATATTTCAAATCCAACAACTCCTAAAGTTTTAGGAGAATTAAAAATACCAGGTTATAGTAAATACTTACATCCAATAGGAGAAAATTACTTAATTGGTTTTGGAGAAGATTCAATAGAAAAGTCTTATATAGACTGGAATGGCGAACAACAAGTGACAGCATATACGAATGGATTAAAGTTAGCAATATTTGATATTTCAGATTTTAATAATCCAAAAGAAATTCATTCAATTAAAATTGGCGGAAGAGGCAGTTATTCTGAATTTTTATATAATCATAAAACATTATTGTACGACGAAGAAAGAGGCATATTTGCATTCCCTGCAACTATATGTAAAGAAGCAGGAACATACGATAATGGAGTACCAATGTATGGAAAAACTGAATTCTCAGGTGTTTTAGTATATAATTTAAGCGTAAAAAATGGAATATCATTAAGAGGAAAAATCGATCATAATGATGGTAAAGTATATTATAATGAAATTGAAAGAGTATTATATATAGGAGATGTTTTATATACGGCATCACCAAACATGATAAAAGCCAATAATATAAATACAATTGAAGAGGTTGGAAGAGTGAGCTTGAAAAAGTAGTGAATAAAATATAAAAAAGAAGCAGATTTGATTAGAAAAATAAAGTGCACCTCAAATGTTAGACAAAAATCTAACGTATAGGGTGCACTTAATTTTGAGGTTTCATTTTTCTTATTTGCAATTGACATTATGATAAAATAATATTAAAATAAAAAAGTAATGAAAATATATTATTTAAAAAGATCTTATGGAGCATGGATACTTCCATTATAAAAAAACGTATCCTTGATAATATATTGAACATTGAAAAGTAAATAAAGGAGGTGGACGCTATTAATTTTCAAGAATTGATAGTCCCTTGCCTTATTGTCTTTGTTCTAACAGCAGCAATAGCATCATTAATATTTTGGCTAATAGATAAGAAGAAAATAGCTAATGGAACATCAAAGGTTAAACTTGCAGAAGAAGAAGCTATAAGAATAATTGAAGAAGCCAAGAAATCAGCTAATGACGTTTTAAAGCAAGCTGAAGCTGAAAAAAAGGAAAAAGTTATATTAGCAAAAGAAGAAATTCAAAAAGAACGTGCTGAAGCCGACAAAGAAAATAAAGAGAGAAGGGCAGAAATACAAAAACAAGAAAGAAGACTTCTTCAAAAAGAAGAATCTTTGGATAGAAAGATTGAAAATCTTGAGAAGAAAGAACTACAAGTAGCGGAAAAAATTAAAGAGTTAGAAAACGAACAACAAGAATTAGATAATTTCAAAGAAAAACAAATAGCGGAATTAGAGAAAATTGCTGGAATGTCACAAGATGAGGCTAAAAAACATTTGCTTGCAATTCTTAGTGAGTCATTAACACATGAATCTGCATTAATGATCAAAGAAAACGAAAACAAAATCAAAGAAGAAACACAAAAGAAGGCAAAAGAACTTATTACTTATGCTGTTCAAAAATGTGCTGCAGATCATACTTCTGAAACAACAGTGTCAGTTGTTCCACTACCAAGTGATGACATGAAGGGTAGAATAATTGGTCGTGAAGGAAGAAACATAAAGATGTTAGAGACTTTGACTGGAATTGATCTTATTATTGATGATACACCGGAAGCGGTTATTTTGTCTGGCTTTGATCCTATTAGACGTGAGGTTGCAAGAATTGCACTAGAAACGTTAGTTACAGATGGAAGAATACATCCTGCTAGAATAGAGGAATCTGTTGAAAAGGCAAAAGAAGAATTAGAAAACATCATAAAAGAAGAAGGAGAAACGGCATCGCTAGAAACAGGTGTAATCGGATTGCATCCTGATGTAATAAAATTGATAGGTAAATTAAAGTACAGAACTAGTTATGGTCAAAATGTATTGAATCATTCAATAGAAGTATCACAATTAGCAGGAATAATGGCTGAAGAATTAGGAATAGACTCTAAACTTGCTAAAAGAGCAGGACTTCTACATGATATAGGTAAAGCTATAGATCATGAAATAGAAGGTACACATGTTGAAATTGGTGTTGATATCCTAAGAAGATACAAGGAGAGCGATGCTGTTATCAACGCAGTACAAGCTCATCATGGTGATGTTGAACCTAAAACAATGGAAGCAGTTCTTGTACAAGCGGCAGATGCTATATCAGCTTCTAGACCAGGTGCAAGAAGAGAAACTCTTGAAGCATACATTAAGAGACTTGAAAAGTTAGAAGAAATTGCCGATTCTTTTGAGGGCGTTGAAAAATCATTTGCAATACAAGCTGGTCGTGAAATTAGAATAATGGTAAAACCAGAGTATATTGATGATGATAAAATGGTTCTAGTTGCAAGAGACATTGCAAAGAGAATTGAAGAAGAAATGGATTATCCAGGACAAATAAAAGTAAACGTTGTCAGAGAAACTAGAGCAATTGAATATGCTAAATAATTAAAAATTAGATGAATCTAAATTTATAGATTCATCTTTTTTTATATAATAGGAAAGTAACAAATTTGCAACTTTTTATGTATTGATTTTC
>CAVHNT010000009.1:0-27207 GCA_963637565.1 bacterium | reverse complement strand
GGAAAGAAAATCAATACATAAAAAGTTGCAAATCTGTTACTTTCCTATTACACAAAAAAGAACAGTCTTATTTTTAAGACTGTTCTAATTATTTAGTTAGTTGTTATTCAGCTACTTCTGTTCCGTCATCCTCGTTCATTGAAAATTCATGTTCTTCTCTTGTTGCTTCAATGATATCAGCAAATAATTCATGTCTTCTAGAAACATCACTAAATCCTGATTTTGTCTTTGAATCAACACTTGCTGGAGCTCTTAATAAGTAGAAGTTAACTAATTGAGCAACCTCTGCTCTTGTAATCTCTTCATCTAGTTTGATTTCATCTTCATCTTCACTCAATGGAAGCATGTTCAATCTAGCAAGTAATGTTACTTCTTCAAGTGCCCAGTGAGTATATACTTTCTTACCGTCTACTATATAGTATCTTGTAGAATCGTTGTATACTTTAATGCAATTTTCAACATCTTTAATTTCTAATCCATCAATGTCTTCATCGTTGGCATTCATCTCTACCATACAAGCTAAAATCTTAATAAATTCAGCTTTTGTCATCTTTTCATTTGGCTTAAATGTGCCATTTGTATAACCATTGATTAAACCAGCTTTAGAAGCTGCTATAATAGCTTTTTGTGCTTCAAGGTATGTTTCATTTAAATCTGAGAATACGGCTGTTACTTTTGTATTCATGTAATCTAATCCATAAATTCTTGCAAGTACTAACGCACCTTCAGCTCTTGTAATAGAATCATCTGGTCTGAAAGTATCTTTACCAGCATCACCTTTCATATATGGTTCATGAGTTGTTTTAATTTTTTCGTCATAATCTTCTACAATTAGGTTGATAACTGTTGATCTATCTTTCTCCTTATTTGCTTTATATATTCCAACTGTTGGGTAAATTGTTTCTGAAGTATATTTAGATTTAGATAAAGATGTATATTTGATACTTACAATCTTTGTTCCAGCTTCTTCATCTTCTAATCCATCTGGGAATACCCAAGTAATTGTATTCTTATCTTTGTCAACTTGTCCACCATTAGCATCAACAACGTCGAAGTTTAAAGGTAATTCAAGAACTAATTTTACTTCTGAAGTTATATCATCACCTGTACCATTTTTATAATCAACATAGTATGTAACAACTTCGTCTAATGCATAAATATTTTTGTTGGCTTTTTCAGTTTCTTCAGAATCATTTCTCAAGTTAACTGCTAGGCTAACAAGTTCATCATTTTCTTCCATCCAAGGCTCTATATCAAGTTTTCCGTCATTGTTTCTTACATAAACTAAAGTATAAACACTTTGAGCTGTTTGAGAACCATCTGTACCAAAAGCTTGAACGTATAAGTTTAAGCTTGTTCCAACATTCTTAGTTGGTACTGTAATTGTCGCATTAGCACCACTTATTTTTACTTCTGATTCGTTACCAAAACGATATTTAATATAATCAGCTGTTGTATTTGAAACTGAAACAGTTACGGTTACTTTTTCTTTTCCAACTACATCATAGCTTTTTCCAGAATATATTGTTTTTGAATCAAGTTTTACATTCATTGCAATGTTAGATGCTGTTGCTGGTATTTTGAATATATAAACTTTTTCACTTATTGTTTCACCATCATCATATTCTGCTTTTACATACAACTTATGAGTTGTGCCAGGTAAGAAGCTTGATGGAATTCTTGTTGCATAAGAACCTGTGTTGGCAACTCTTGACCAACCATCATTATCCCATTTGAAATATAGATTTGAAACTCTATCTGTTGGTGTTGCTGTTATTTTTAAAGATTCATTTGGATTTGCTTCTGTTGTAGAACCTTCTGTTAAATTCTTACCATTTAAAGCAACATTGATGTCTTTATCATCTACTGTGTTATCTTCATATTGGAAAATAAATCTTTGCCATCCTGTTTTTGTTATTGTGTTTTCTGAATAATCATCATTATCAGCAACTGGTTCAACTAGATATGAAATCTTTTGACCAGCAGTACCGTTTTCAGGAATTGTTATACTACAAGTACTAGAATAATATTTATCATCTTCTGTTACTTTTGTAGCATTACCATCAACTACCGCTATCCAACTAATCTTTGCAGTAGAAATAATCGTACTAGCTGAAAAATTGACAGTCTCTCCACCTTTAACTTGATAAGTGGTACCAGGTGTTAATGTTTTTCCATTCATTGTAGCTTTCAAAGATACTTGAGGAATGCTATTGTCTCTTATGTAAACTCTATAAACTGATTGTACCATACCCTCTGATGTATTGTCTTTGTTTGCTGCCAATACATGAAGTGAATGTGCACTACCATTAGCACCTTTTAATGCTGTTGTTGTAAATTCAGTCTTGTTTGCTATTTCTACCCATTCGTCACTTTGGCTTATATCCCAACCATAAGCAATCAAAACTTTATTTGAATTTAAGCTTTTCAACTTTACTGTTGAACCATCTTCAACACTAAAAAATGCATTCTTTTTAACGCCATCATCCACATATGTTTTTCCATTATACTCTACACCAATATCAGTATTACTAGCGGCTTTAATAGAAACCATAGGTATTATAGCAAGAGACAACATTACTATACCTAATATTAATGAAATTCTTTTCTTAAAAATATTCATATATAAAAACCTCCTATTTATATTTCCGTGAATTCATCACCTTTTTATATATTAGCACAATTTTACAAAAAAATCAACATAATTATGTAAATTATTTCTATTTTTTGGCTTTTCTTCATATTGTATAAAAAAAGCACCCTTGATTGGATGCTTTCATAATATTCTTAAAACTTATTTGCCTGACATTTGGCTTTCAGCTTGATGAATCATTTTCTTAACCATATTACCACCGATTGTTCCAGCCTGTTTAGATGTTAAGTCACCATTATAACCTTGCTTTAGGTTAACACCAACTTCGCTAGCAACTTCTTGTTTAAACTTGTTCATTGCTTCTTTAGCTCCAGGTACTTCATAAGCATTTGATTTTGTCATTTTGTTCACCTCCGAATAATGTTTAATCAACAATAGTTTAGATACTGTAATCAATATACAAACTATTTTTCGAAAAGATGTCTTGTCTTTTCAATAATATATTGTGCATTAAACGGAAAATTAAACATGGTATTTTGTACCTTTTTATATGGTAATATGTAAATCATTAAAACCAAATTCTATTCTGGAATAACAATTCCAAAAGAGCCATCATTTCTTTTGTAAATTATATTTACTTCATTTGTTTCAACATTAACAAATGGTAAGAATAACATATCCTTTTCTGAATCTAATTTTAACTTAGCATCTTCAACTGTAACAGGTTTAATATCATAACACATTGTTTTGGTTATTCCTTCTTCGTGCTCTATATCATGTCCTTTTAGCAAATCAATTGCTTTATCTTTTAAAGATGCTTCTTTATTTTTTTCGACTCTTTTTTCTTTTTCTTTTCTCAATTGTCTTTCTGCTTTGTCAATTGCAAGATCGATTGAAGCATACAAATCATCATTTCTTTCTTCTATTCTTATAAATTCTCCATTTTGATTTATTTGAATTTCTATAATTTGTTCTTCTCTTTCAACACTACATACAACAGTAATCTCTGTATTTTTTCCTTCAAATTTTTCTAATCTTTCAACTCTCTTTTCAACATATTCTCTTATTGAGTCTGTAATTTCAATATTTTTTCCTACAACTTTAATATTCATAATAATTCCTCCTTAAAATCTTATACATTACGCTACTATTCCAACGAATAAAGTATATGACAACACTAAAAAGTAAAGTAATATCGATAGTGGAACACCAACCAAAAATTTTTGATGTAAAGTTTTGTGCTTATATTTATACATTGCATAATATTCGCCAATACCGCCTCCTGCAAAAGCAACAATTAATAATGTGCTTTCTCGTATTCGACGAGCATCTGGAATTTTTGCAAGTTTTTTATCTTTTTTCATCAAAATTATGGCTAATAAATTAACTAATATAAAATATATGACTATTGCAATATATTTATTTACAAACAATGCTGATATTATTGCGTTCATTATAGTTGAAATTAAATTAACTATAACTTTAAATACTCCATCTATAAATGTATTATCTGCACCCATATGCATATCACCTCCGCTAGCATTTACATTCTTTGCTAACTTTTTTAACTTTTGTAATAGTGTCTTGCAAATCCATTATACCATAAAAAAAATTTTAGCAAACTATTTTTTTAAAAAGTAAATAAACTCATTTGGTTGCTCTCTGTCATACCTTTTAGGCAGTTAGCATTCTTTAATAATTCTACAGTTGATTTTCCTATTCCAGCCCTAAGTTTTAATTCCTCTATCGACATAAAGTTTCCACCCTCTTCGCGGGCTCTTTGTATATTTTCTGCTGCCACAGTACCTAAACCACCAACACTATTAAGTGGTGGTCTAATCATACCATCTTCTATCAAAAACTTCTTAGCATCAGATTTATATAAATCTATAGGTAAAAATGAATATCCTCTTTCGTACATTTCCAACACTAGTTCCAAAATTGAATACATATTTTTATCCTTTGTTGACGCATTATTTCCCTGTAAATCTATCTCTCTCATTTTATTTATTACTTTTTCTTTTCCATATATCATTGAATCACTATCGAATTCATCTGCTCTTATAGAATAGAAAGAAGCGTAATAGGCTAGTGGTATGTGAACTTTAAACCATGCAATTCTAAAAGCCATCGTTACATACGCTGCCGCATGGGCTTTAGGAAACATATACTTGATTTTTTTACAAGACGTAATATACCAGTCTGGCACATTGTTTTCTCTCATCAGTTGCTCTTGTTCCTCTGATAATCCTCTACCTTTACGAACACTCTCCATTATTTTAAATGATGGCTTTGGTGGAAGACCTTTTTTTATTAAGTAAAGCATAATATCATCTCTTGTGCATATTGCTTCTTCCAATTTTATAGTACCTTCCTCAATAAGCGTTTGAGCATTATTTAGCCACACATCTGTGCCATGTGATAATCCAGATATTCTAAGCAATTCTTCGAACATAGTTGGTTTAGTATCAACAAGCATTCCTCTAACAAACTTAGTACCAAACTCTGGAACACCAAAGGTACCAACCTCTGAATGAATTTGTTCTGGAGTAACTCCAAGGGCTTTTGTAGATGAAAATATTGACATTGTTTCTTTATCATCTAGTGGAATCTTTTGTGGATCAATTCCTGTTATATCTTGAAGCATTCTAATCATGGTTGGATCATCATGTCCAAGTATATCAAGCTTAAGCAAGTTTTGATCTATTGAGTGATAGTCAAAGTGTGTTGTTATAATATCACTATCAGGATCATCTGCTGGATGTTGTACTGGACAAAACTCATATATTTCATACCCTATTGGAACAACTATAATTCCACCTGGATGTTGTCCACTTGTCCTTTTTACACCAGTACATCCAAGAGCTATTCTAGTAGTTTCTGCATTATTTATAGGTATATGTCTTTCTTCATAATATTTTTTAACATATCCATAAGCTGTTTTATCTGCTATTGTACCAATTGTTCCAGCTTTAAAAGTAGTTCCTTTACCAAAAATTACTTCTGTATATCTATGAGCCTTAGCTTGATATTCACCAGAAAAGTTAAGGTCGATATCGGGTTCTTTATCTCCATCAAAACCTAAGAATGTTTCGAAAGGTATATCCATTCCGTCTTTATCTAACTTCGTACCACATTTTGGACAAACCTTATCTGGTAAGTCAAAACCATTTTTCACACCATAGTCTGTAAAATCTGAATACTTACAATTTGGACATCTGTAGTGTGGTGGCAATGAGTTAACTTCTGTTATACCAGTCATGTTAGCCACAAAAGACGATCCAACAGAGCCTCTTGAACCAACTAGGTATCCATCTTCATTAGACTTATGAACTAACTTTTGTGCAATGATGTACATAACTGAGAATCCATTCTTGATGATAGAATCAAGTTCTTTGTTTACACGTTGCTCAACAATTTCAGGAAGTGGATTTCCATACAGTTCGGTAGCTCTCTTCATAGTTATATTTCTAATTGTATCTTCACATCCGTCAATGTGAGGAGCAGCTTTGTAATCGGCAATAGGATCTATTTTTTCACACATATCTGCGATTTTATTTGTGTTTGTTACAACAACTTCGTAAGCCTTTTCTTTGCCTAAATATTGAAATTCTCGCAACATTTCTTCTGTAGTTCTATAATATAGCGGCGGTTGATCATCTGCATCTTCATATCCCTGTCCGGCCTGTAATATTCTTCTATATATTTCATCTTCAGGATCCATAAAGTGGACATCACAAGTAGCAACAACAGGCTTGTCAAGCTTTTCACCTAAAGCAACAATTTTTTTATTAAATTCTATCAAAGTATCAACACTTGGTACTGTTCCATTTTTTACCATAAACATATTATTACCAAGTGGTTGAATTTCTAGGTAATCATAAAAATCTGCAATAGCTTCTATTTCATCATCTGGTTTTCCTTCGACAATAGCCCTAAATAATTCTCCCTGTTCACATGCACTTCCTATAATAAGTCCCTCAGAATATTTTGCTAACAAGCTTTTTAGCATTCTTGGCTTTTTATAAAAATAATCTACATGCGAAAAAGAAATTAATTTGTATAAGTTTTTTAATCCAACTTTATTTTTTGCAAGAACTATAGCATGATATGTTGGTAATGTTTTGAAGTTTACATCTTTAGATAATATTTTATCTAAATCTTTTAATTCAAAAATTTCTTTTTCTTTCAACTGTTCAATCATCACATTAAAGACAGCAACTAATGTTTCAACATCCGCAAGTGCCCTGTGTGCGACATCAACTTTTATTCCAAGTCTTTCGGCAATTATTCCCAATTTATATTTCTTAAAATCAGGAAACAATTCTTTTGCAAGAGCAAGTGTATCAATGTATGTATTGTTAAACTCTAACCCTAAATTTTCTGCATTGTATTTAATAAATCCAACGTCAAAATTAGCATTATGGGCAACAATTACGCTGTCACCAACAAACTCAATAACCTTTGGCATTACTTTATCTATTGTTTCTGCATCTTTTACCATATCGTCAGTAATATTGGTAACCTCAACTACTCGTGGCGGAATTGTTTTTTCTGGATTTACAAAACATTCAAAAGTATCTATTACTTCTCCATTTTTTACTTTCATTATTCCAAACTCTGTTATTTTTTCGGTAAATCTTGAAATACCCGTCGTTTCTATATCAAGCACACAGTAAGTTGTTTCTTCTATTTTTTGTTCTTTTGCATCATAAACAGAAGTAACATTGTCTGGAGTCAAATACGCTTCCACGCCATATATTATTTTTATATCAGAGTCTTTTGCTGCTTTCTTAGCTTCTGGAAAACTTTGTGCAACACCATGATCTGTTATTGCAATTGCTTTATGCCCCCATTTAATAGCACACTTTATTAAATCTGTTGCTGAAGTAACAGCATCCATTTGACTCATTTGTGTATGTAAATGAAGCTCTACACGTTTTTCTTCAGAATTGTCCATTCTCTTTGCTTCTTCAAAAGTAGATTCCTCAATTGAATTTGCAATTACGCCAAATTCCTTTGAAAAATTATTATATTCATAAGTTCCAACTATCCTAACTGCTTTAGTGCTTTTCATTTTAGGATTCACTTCACCAAATTCATTCGCTTTCAAAAAAGCTTTTATATTTATAGAACTAGATCCATCATACATATCAAATGAAACTAAAAAGCCTCCATTTTTAGTTTCTCTGCTTTCATAATTGCTAATCTTGCCTTTTAAAATTATCTCATTTTGCTCTGGTGATAAATCAGCAATTTTAACATACTTAGGTGAATTTAATTCTTTCCATCCTTTAAATATAACAGCTTCTTCATTTTCTATAAAAGAATTAGTTGGTTTCTTTCTATTAAATTTTGGATTGCTCCCCTGATAGTTATTGTTTCCCTGATATTCGCCATTTCCTTTAGCAGGCATAGGCTTCGACGTCACAGCTTCTTCAAAATGAGTATCTACCTGTTTGTTATTTTCTCCAGCCTGTAATTTATTTTGCTCTCTTCTTTCTTTTTCAGCTTGTGCTTTTGCTTTTTTAGCTTCTTCTTCCTCTTTATGCTTTTGCTCAGCGACTTGTTGTGCTTCCATTATACTTTTCACTATTTTTCTCTCTTTACTTAGAGAATCTTCTATAACTTCTGGCTCATGAAACACCACATTAACAGATTTATTACAAGTATTTTTTATCAATTCCTCTATTGTTTTATTTGAATTTCTAGATTCAAGTATAGACTTTCCTTTTGTTTTCAAATACACATTTAAAGTATTTCCATCAAGTTTTGCTTCACTTCCTAAAAGAGCTCCTTTAAGTGATATATATTTCTTGGCAAAAAAATCTATTACCTCATTCCATGCAATTTCTTTTTCTTCCACTTTTATTCCCCTCACATTTTATACAATAAAAAATCTCTCACATTAGGATATCACAATACAAAATTTTGATAAAGAGTAAATTTGAAATAAAAACAACTTGACTTTTTATGTTAATTATGCTACAATATGTTTATACTAAAACCAAGGTATTTATGTTCCCGGTAGCGATGAATGAGGATTCACGGATATCGAGGTTATAAGTTTAATTTCCTAGGAGAAGATTCCGATGATGGTTTAATTGAACTTGGTTGTACTGATGGTTGGTTAGTATGATTTTAATTGAAAGGAAGTCTCCAATGTATTATTCACTTTAAAAAACACATACAATGCTAAAATGATTGTATGTGTTTTTTATTTTATATTCTATTAAATTTTACATTCCCGTCATTCATTCCAATTACTATCTCATCTATAATAAATCTAATCATAGACTTGCATCTACAAATATTATTTCATAAGGCATAACAAGACCTAACTTTTCTCTTGCATAAGCTTCTATATACTCATCTGAATTAATTTTTCCTTTTGTTTCTTCCAATTCTTCTGTTTTTATAGTCGCTTCATCAATAAGCATACTGTAACGCTTTATCTCATCATCTAAATTATTCAATTGTTTTTCTTGTTCTACAAGAACAAACGCAGCATACACAACCAAACTTGTTATAGCCAACGTTGAAAGCAATTTAGTGAAAAAAGTTTTCATTCTTCTCATCCTTTTTCTTTGGTTAAAATATTACATATACAGTATATATTCGACTCTTGTAAAAAAAATCCTGCTAATTATTTACATTTTTCTTTTTTAAATTCATTTTATCTTTTATTTTTACAATTTGTTCTACTAATTTATTGACAATAGTCTCTATAAAATCCAGTATTCCACCAATAATTTTAATAAATAGCTTACTGAAAAGTATCAAATAAAATATTGCACCTATAGCATACCCAATAAACATATATCCCCTAAGTTCACCATCATTTGTAACGAATGCACTAATAATTATTATAATTGCAACTATTATCCAATACATTGCATCTTGTATGTAAACAACCCAATTTTTTGTACAACCTTTTCGTCTACTTATTCTAAAAAAATCAAATATTAATGCAAGCAGTGCACCAACAATTATACTCCAAAAGAAAACATAGACTTGATTTGCAATCATTTTAACACCTCTTCACAATAGTTATTTGAATATCCTAGAAAAAACACTTTCGTTTTTTCCTCCAACTTTTTTGTCGCTATAATTCAAAGAATTAATTTCGCCTTCGACGCTAAGTTCTGTATTATCCAAACTAAACCTATTCAAATGCAAATCTGAACCTTTTATTATAAGTATCCCAAGTTCTGTTACAACTGTTATTACCTCTTCATCAAAATTTAACACATCAATAACGCCAGTAACATTAAGCCTATTTCTGTTTTCTAAAATTACATTTTGTATTTTATTATTTTCCATTCTCATCACTCCTCTTTAATAATTTATATGAGGAGTTTGTCTTTTTTATGCTTTCTTGAAGTTATTTTTTTCTTTTTATCATGAATTTTTCTATCCAACCATTTTTTAGTTTTAATGAAAAATATCCAGCTACACTTATAAATAGTGCACCTAATGTATCTACTATTAAGTCCTCCATGGTATCCTCTAAAGCAGCTCTACCAACTAACATTATATCTCCAGGTTCAACCATAAATTTTTGCATGTTAAGACCAAGTAGTCCATCAAATGTAAATTCATAAATTTCCCATATAACACCAAGTGTTACTGCAAACATAAAAGCAAACATTGCAACAAAGAATGGTGACAACTGTAAATGCAAATCTTCTGTTTTATTAAACATAGATACAAAAGAAAAACCTAGTGCTCCTATCATCACGCCACTAAATGTATGTAATATTGTATCCCATTGTGGAATAAGGTAATAAAAGCTTCTAACCTCTCCAAGAAAAATTGCACAATATAAAAATATCAAATAAAATATGTACATGTTACTAGGTATCTGTATATTCTTCCTCTTCACTACTATATTAGGAATAATCATCGCAACAATTCCAAGTAAACATTGAATAAGCATTAATACATAATCACTTTTTGTTCTTTGATTACCATCAACAATATTTCCACCATCAATACTAACAATTCTAAATGTCAAGAAAATAACTGGTATTAAAAAACTTATAAGAACCCATAAACCAATTGCGTTTTTTAGTTTTTCGCTTTTTTCCTGTTTCGTCATTTCTTTCCATTTCTTTTTCACTATTTTTTCTTTTTCAACATTTTTTGCAGTCATCTGTCCAACTCCCTTCACAAGTTAGCATATCATTTTCTTAGTTTAATTGTCAATTACACCTCGCATTTTAAGTAATGCTCTTTTTTCTATTCTTGATATTTGTACCTGTGATGTTTTATATAATTTTGCAATGCTTCCTTGTGTCATATCTTTATAGTATCTACAGATAATTACATTTTTCTCCTTTTCATTTAGTCCATCAAGTAATGAATTTACTGTCATTTTATTCAATAAAACATCATAATCATTTGTATTATCTTTAATTTTTTCACCAACTGTTATACTGTCTATATCATCTCCTATCTTCTTATCTAAAGAGTCAACTAAAGAAGTAGCATCAAGTGACATCAATACCTCATCTTTATTTAAATTTAACATTTTGGCAATTTCGTCAATTGTTAAATTTTCAAACTGCGTTTGACTTTTTATTTCTTTTACTTTCGCAGCAATTTCTTTTAACGAGCGACTAATTTTTATCATTCCATCATCACGCAAAAATCGTCTAATCTCACCAATTATCATTGAAACAGCATAAGTCGAAAGCTGTGTATCAAAACCCATATCAAACTTTTTCACAGCTTTCACAAAACCAATGCAACCAATTTGAAATAAATCTTCTAATTCGTACCCTCTATTACTAAATCTTTTTACTACACTCCAAACTAATCCTACGTTTTCATTTATTATTTCGTCCATTGCTTTACTGTCGCCCTCTTTAGCACGCAAGATTAAATTTGTCATAGTGCCTCCTTACCAATATGCTTTTTCATTTTTACTTTTGTACCAACATTTACTATAGATTCTACACTGAACTCATCCATAAAATTTTCCATTATTGTAAATCCCATGCCAGATCTATCTAGTTCTGGTTTACTCGTATAAAGTGGTTGTTTGGCAACTTCTAAATTTTCTATTCCTTTTCCATAATCAATAATCTCTATGTCTATAGTCTTTTCATATATCTTACAATTTATATGTACAACTCCATCTTTTCCATCATATCCATGAATAATACAATTAGTAACAGCCTCAGATACGGCCGTTTTTATATCAGAAATTTCCTCAAGAGTTGGATCTAGCTGTGAGGCAAAAGCAGCAACTGTTATTCTTGCGAAAGCCTCATTCGAAGACTTGCTTTTAAATTCTAATTTCATTTCATTGTCCATTATTTTTCCTCCTTATCAACTAATGGAATTATCTTAAAAATGCCAACCATGTTGAAAATTCTTTTAATTTCATCACTTATATTTATCATTTCTGCTTTTCCACCAAAACGAATTAATCTTTTATATCTTCCTATTACCATTCCAATACCAGCACTATCCATGAAATTTACATTTTGAAAATCAAATATAAGTTTATTGGGCAAATATTTATTAATTGCATCATCAGATTTTACAGCGATTTCACTACATGAATGATGGTCAATCTCACCCTCGAAATTAATAGTTAGTGTCCTAATCTTTTCATCATATTTAGTAACCATACATTATTTCCTCCTTTGTAAACTTTTATACACATCTTACAATCTTTTTTCTAAAAAGTTTGTCAAAAAAAGAACGGCATATGATATTTCGCATATACCGTTCTTAATATCTACAATTATTAAATTTACGAAGTGAAAAGATTCACAATCCTCAACAATAACAAAAACTTCTTATTTTGCAATATTTACTCTTTATTTAGCTAACCTATTCCAGCCTTCTAAAATCTCATCTTTTGTCTTGAAGTAAGTAGTATCTGTGAATTTCTTTTGTTTTTTATTTAAAAAGACTCTTAAAAGAAAATAATCATCCGATTTAAATTTATAGCCCAAGCTTTTTAAATACCTACACGAAAATATTTTACACCCCAAGCACTTTGTATCGCAACCAGTAGGCGTTAAGTGTGGACATTCTCCAGTATATACTGGCATTCCATCATATTTTCTATAGTAAAATGCATAACAACATCCCATTGTAGTATGTTTAGTCTTACATGCTCTTTGACATGAACAAGCATCATTTTTAAAAGCACATAAATTCTTTTCTCTGAAAAGGTCATCAAAATAATCACAAGCTAAATCATATATGTAACTATTCTTTTCATTAATATCTTGCATTGATAACACATTGAAAAATTCTTTTAATTCTTCGCTTGCCATTTCTTTCTTTATATAAGCAAAAGCTTCATCAGATTGCGGATTCTTACTTATTTTCTCTTTATAATACTCAAATAAGTCCAAAACATTTTTCATAAATAAATTCAAGTCTGTTATTTGAGTTTCATCAATTTTAAGTTTAAAATCTTGTGTTTCTTTTATTTTCTTCTTAGCTTTTCTTATATTATTTTGACAAAGTTCTGTTGAAGTTATCCCGTCAATATCATCAAAGTTCTCAACATTATATTTTATAAACTCATTTTCGTTTGACATTTCTTCTCCTTTGTAAATAAAAATTTATTTTAAACTTTCTATTCTATCTAACGTCTTTTTCAATAACTCTTCATATTTTTCTTTTTTAGCTTTTTCTTCATCTATCTTACTTTGTGGTGCCTTAGCAATAAAGCCTTCATTAGATAGCATTTTTTCAACTCTCTTAACTTCATTTTCATAGGTTAGTTTTTCTTTTTCTAATCTTTCGATTTCTTGAGCAATATCAACCAACTCATTAAATGGAATGTATATTTCTACACCAGGAACTGCAAGAGAAATTGCATTATCCGGAATATCAACTTTCTCATCCTTGATAATAATATTATCTGCGGAAGCTAATTTTTCGATAAATCCTCTACCTTCTTCAATTGCTCTAGCATTCTTTGTTACAAATATCAAACTTGCTTTTCTTGATGGAGCAACATTCATGTTAGCACGAATATTACGAACACTTTTTATTATATCTTTTACTAATTCTATCTCTTCTTGCTCTGCCTTATATTCATTTTCTTTGCTATATTTTGGCCATTCTGAAATCATAATGCTTTCATCATTATGTTTCAAATTCATATATATTTCTTCTGTTATAAATGGCATAAATGGATGCAATAATTTTAATGCAATTCTTAATACTTCATTTAGTGTATATAACGCTTCATATCTTGTTTCATTAGTCATATCATATAATCTTGGTTTAATCATTTCGATATACCAATCACAAAGTTCATCACGAATAAACTCCATAATCTTTTGAATAGCAACACCAAACTCATACTTATCCATACAATCTGTTACTTCTTTTACAACTGTATTTGCCTTTCCTATTATCCATTTGTCCTCAAGTGCAAGTTTATTTTTGTCGCATTTTAATTCTGCATCACCAATGTTCATTATTGCAAATCTTGAAGCATTCCAAAGTTTGTTTGCAAAGTTTCTTCCTGCCTCAACTTTTTCAGGTAAATATCTAGTATCATTTCCAGGTGCTGTTCCTTGAACTAGTGCATATCTAAATGAATCTGCTCCATACTCATCAATAACTACTAATGGATCAACACCATTGCCTAATGACTTAGACATCTTTCTTCCAAGTTCATCACGAACTAATCCATGAATTAAAACATGCTTAAAAGGAACTTTACCAGTATGTTCAATGCTAGAGAACAACATTCTTGCAACCCAGAAGAATATAATATCATAGCCAGTTACTAAAACATCTGTTGGGAAGAATTTTTCAAAATCAGGTGTTTTTTCAGGCCATCCAAGTGTTGCAAAAGGCCATAATGCTGAGCTAAACCATGTATCAAGTGTATCTTCATCTTGATGCATATGTCCACCACATTTTGGACAAACTTTAACATCATCTTCTGAAACAATCATTTCTCCACAATCATCACAATAATATGCAGGAATTCTGTGTCCCCACCATAATTGTCTTGAAATACACCAATCTCTTACGTTATCCATAAAGCTGAAATATGTTTTGTCAAATCTCTCTGGAATGAATTTCATTTCTCCACTTCTTACAGCTTCATTAGCCGGCTTTGCAAGGCCTTCCATTTTTACAAACCATTGTTTAGAAAGTGCTGGTTCAACAGTATCATGACAACGATAACATTTACCAACATTGTGTGTATAGTTTTCTGTTTTTACTAAAGCACCAAGTTTTTCTAAATCTTCTACAATGGCCTTTCTTGCTGTTAGTCTATCCATGCCTTCATACTTTGGAACAAGTCCATTCATATGAGCATCATCTGTAAATACCTTTATTACTTCCAGATTGTGACGAAGACCAACTTCAAAGTCATTAGGATCATGTGCAGGAGTTATTTTAACAGCACCTGTTCCGAATTCTTTTTCAACATAAGTATCAGCCACAATTGGTATCTCTTTATTCATGATTGGTAATACAACAGTTTTACCAATCAAATGAGTATATCTTTCATCATCTGGATGTACTGCAACTGCTGTGTCTCCAAGCATTGTTTCAGGTCTCGTAGTTGCAACTATAATCTCATCTTTTCCATCTGGTGTTTTATAGGCAATATGCCATAAATGACCAGCTTCCTCCTCGTATTCAACTTCAGCATCAGAAATTGAAGTTAAACATTTTGGGCACCAGTTAACCATTCTTTCGCCTTTATAAATTAGGCCTTTATTGTATAAGTCAACAAAAACTTTCTTTACGGCACGAGTTAAGTGTTCATCCATAGTAAAGCTTTCTCTTGACCAATCGCAAGAAACACCCATTTTTCTAAGTTGCATAAGAATTCTTCCACCATATTCTTTTTTCCATTCCCATGCTCTCTCTAGGAACTTTTCTCTTCCTAATTCTTCTTTTGTTATTCCTTCTTCTCTCATTTTTGCAACAATCTTAGCCTCTGTTGCAATACTTGCATGGTCAACACCAGGAACCCAAAGAGTTTCATATCCCTGCATTCTTTTATATCTAACTATAATATCTTGCAAAGTATTATCCATGCCATGTCCCATGTGAAGTGCACCTGTAATATTTGGAGGTGGCATCACAATTGAAAAAGCCTTTTTGTCACTTTTGTTATTAGCTTCAAAATATCTTTTTTCTAACCAATTATCATATATTCTTTGCTCAAAATCTTTTGGTTCATAAGTTTTTCCTAATATATTCATTATATTCTCTCCTTTTAATTTATTTATTTATAAGCATAATCAACCCACCGATCACGACGAGCCCAAAGCCTATTATTTTCATTCCTAAAACTGCTGTATTCTCCTCACCAAAATTCAAATATTTTCGGACGAGTCTTCTTGAATCAAGTGATATAAACAGTCCGCCCAAGAACAATTAATCCACTAACAATATTTAAAATCATACAAACACTTCCTTACTCAAGAAATCTGAAAATCTCCCGCACAAAAAAAGTAACCTCATCCCAAAGGACGAAGTTACTCGCGTTACCACCTTAATTTATAGCATCTTATTAAAAAGATACTACCTCAAAACATTTAACGTATGTTATCCGTCATGACTTACTAAATTCTGCCATGCAGCTCCTGAGCTACCTTCAATTAGCATTACTAAGAAAAGCTCTCACCCAATGGCTTTTCATCTCTTATAGTCTGTTTTAATCTACTCTTCTCATTCACAGCTTTTTATTATGTTGCAATTATACAACAAAAAATACCAAAAGTAAACAAATTTAATTTGTTTCTTTAAACTCGTGTACATCATAAAGTTTTGCAGTTCCATCTGGAATGTCTGTATTTACTAGTGAGCCATCATTTTAATAAAAAACTAACTGCCTTTTTCATAAATCAAACTTTACTCATCAAATTCTACTGTTAAATAAAATCCTACATCACTAGCTTCTATCTTTTTTATTCTACCTTCTTTTGATTTTAGTCTTTCAAAAAGAGGTATGTTAGCTGACATTGCCACTGCTGGTTCTATCATATAATACCAACTAGAAGGTAGTTGTCCTTCTGTTACTTGAACTACATCTCCTTCTTTTACTAAATCTGGTCTTTCCATTTTAAATATTAATTCTCTCATTTGGTAACATCTCCTTTACTTTTACATTCTATCACATAAAAAAACAAAATGTTAAAATTTTAAAAAGAAAGTCTCTTACAAAAAATCAATTCTTATTGTCACACATAAAAATTCGACAATAGGAACTCACTCTGCAATAGCTTTCTTTTTCAAGAAATTATTATTCATTTCGTAATGCTTCTATTGGATTTAACGAAGCAGCTTTGTTTGCTGGGAATAATCCGAATATTACACCTATAGAAACAGAAATTGTAAATGCAGCTAATATCCATTCTTTTGAATATACTGGAGTTAACTTATCTATTGAACCAACGACATATTTGATTATTAACACTCCAAGTATAATTCCAACAATTCCTCCTATTACAGTCAATAATAAAGCCTCTATTAAGAATTGAATCATAATATCTTTTTTCTTTGCACCTATAGCTTTTCTTATTCCTATCTCTCTTGTTCTTTCAGTTACAGAAACAAACATAATATTCATTATTCCAATTCCACCAACTACTAATGAAATAGTTGCAACACCACCTATTATAAGCATCATTATTCCAGTTATATCGTCTAACATAGAAAGCATTGTTTCTTGAGTTATTATAAAATAGCTATCCTTATCTTTAAAAATACTATAAAGATATTTTTCAACAGCTTGTGTTGCTAAATCTATTACATCTGCAGAGGTGGCATTTGCAAGAAACATCGTAACAGTATTTACCTTAAGAGTTCTTTGTGCCACGTTGACAGGTATTGCAACTATATCATCATCAGTTCCATCTGCATCATTCATTGAAGATTTTAATACCCCAATTACTTTAAATTCAATCCCTTCTATTTTTATACTCTCACCAAGAGCTTCTCTTGAATTATCAGGAAACAGTTTCTTTGCAACAGCACTACCAAGTATTGCAACTTTGCTAGAATTTTCAATATCAGATGAAGACAAATTTCTACCATAGTCAAGCGTTAGTCCATCTAACTGTAAATATGTTTCATTTCCACCAACAACCTGTGTTCTTTTATCATTGCCATTTTTCCCTCTTACTTGAACCCATTTAGTTATAAATGGCGATATGGACTCAATATATGCTGAGCTTTCTGCAAACTTTGATAAATCATCAATCTTTATAGAATTTCTAGCTGATGTATCTAATATCATTGCTGTTACTACATTAGAACCCAATCCTTGTATCATACTTGAAACAGTATTCATACAACTCTGTGCAAAACCAACAGCTGCAATAACTGCAGCAACGCCTATTATAACTCCAAGCATGGTTAAAGCAGAACGTACTTTATTGTTCCACACGCTTTTTACAGCCATTTTAAAAGCCATTAATACACTCATATTTTAATCCTCTTTTCACTCATTTTCATATAATTTTCCGTCTTGTATACGAACCACTCTACTTGCTTGTTTTGCTACATCAGAATCATGAGTGATTAAAATTATTGTATTACCTTTTTCATGCAAATCCTTAAATATTTGCATAACTTCTTTTCCCGCCCTAGAGTCAAGATTTCCTGTTGGTTCGTCAGCAAGTATTATCGGCGGATTTGTAATCAAAGCTCTTGCAATTGCAACTCTTTGCTGCTGACCACCAGAAAGTTCTGTTGGATTGTGGTGTATTCTCTCTCCCAAGCCAACACTTTCTAAAACTTTTTTTGCCCTTTCTCTTCTTTCTTTTGCAGGAATATCTAAATATATAAGTGGTAATTCAACATTTTCGATTGCGGTAAGTTTCTGTATTAAATTAAACCCTTGAAATACAAAACCAATCTTATTATTTCTAATATATGCAAGCTCATCATCACTCTTCTTACTAACATCTTCTCCATCTAATATGTACTTTCCACTAGTTGGAACATCTAAACATCCAAGCATATTCATTAGCGTAGATTTACCTGAACCAGAAGGTCCTATAATAGACAAAAACTCATGTTTATCAACGTGTAAAGAAACATCATCTAATGCAAACACTTTATTATCGCCTAATTCATATATCTTAAAAATATGTTCTAAATCTATCATATCATCACCTCTAGTTAGAACGCATTTGCATCATGCTTGAAGCTGATGGCATATAGAAAGAACTAGCCTCAGGTAATATAACCTTTTCTCCTTCTGCAAGACCAGATACCACTTCTATATATGTAGTATCCGTTGCACCAGTCTTTATCTCACGTCTTAAAGAAACATCATTTCCTTTTTCGTCTTTTTCAAGCACTTGAACAAAAGAAACTCCGTTTTCTTTTGATACTGCATCTATTGGTATATATAAAACATCTTTTACATCACTCACGACAATATCAGCATTAGCATTCATAGATATCCTAATATCTTCTCTTCCATCAAATTCAATTGTTACATAATAGTCAGTAATTCCAGATGTTGTAACGCCTTCAAGTGGAATTAATGAAATTCTGCCTTCTATTGGTTCACTCTCAGTTTCAGGAATCGCATCAACACTTATTAAAACAGTTTGATCTTTATTCAATTTAGCAACGTCTAATTCATCTACAGGTATTTTAAATTCCATAACATTTCTATCAGAAACTGTTGTAAGCAAAGTGCCAGCAGGAACTAAATCTCCGACTTTGTATGGCATAGCTGTTATCACTCCATCAATTCCAGAAACTATTTCATAATTGTCTAACTGATCCTTAGTTAATGCTAGTTGATTATATTGATTTTCTAAAGCTAACGAAACATTTTTTAAACTTGATGATAAATCAGTATTACTTAGTAAAGCAATCAAGTCACCTTCATTTACATATGAACCTTCACTAACATACAAAGCTTCAACAGTTCCCATAGTTTGTGCCCTAACTGTATTCTTTTTAACTAAAGAAAAAGCTGATTGATTTACACTCGTTACTGAAACCACACCATTATTAACCTCTGCTTTAGCCATTATTCCATCTAAAGAATATCCGGTTGTTTTAACCTCTATTGTTACTTCAACAACTTGTGAATTGCCAGAAATAATTTTTCGCATATCACTCACTTTTGTAACTGTTCCAGGAATTGTTGAATAGCTACTTAAAACAATTACCGTAGCAGTATTTCCCACAATGATTTGGTTATTTGGATTGTATACAAATTCTAAAGTCACCTCATAGGTTGAATCTTTTACAATATCGCATATTGGCATTGAAGTAGTTACATACCCACCTTTAGCAACAGTTAGTCCATTTACATAGCCAGATGCATTTGCTTTTATCTTCAAATCTGCAATCTGTTTTTCTACATTGTTTTTTGATAGCTTTGATTGTTCAATTGCAATTAATTGAGACTGAATATTACTTTGATAAGCCGCAGAATCAAGCTTCATAATCACGTCTCCTGCTTTTACCGAGTCTCCTTCATTATAATATATATCAGTTATCTCTGCTGATATTTTAGAATATTCTTTTCTAGAATTTTTGGCACCAATCGTTCCACTACCTGAAATAACAGTTTTTATATCTCCTCTTGATACACTATATGTACGATATTCTGTTGTTTTAGCACTTCTAAACACATATACACAAACTATTAAAATTACAACAAGAACAGCTACTATAATCTTTATACTTTTCTTTTTCATTTTTCCCTCCTACAAGAAAGCTGAAACTCTTTGAATTTCAGTCGCACAATTTTCCACTATCGTGTAAAATATTTTTATACAATTGAAATACAAAATAACCCAGAAAATTTGTTACTTTTTTATTGTACAAAATAACACTACAATAGTATACATTTTTTTCTCATTTTTTGAAATACTTTTTTGTATTTTTATGAAATTTCTTTCATATTTTCAGCTTTAAAATTACCTATACGTTTAGTAAATTTCAACAACATTCACTCAACATATAGGCTGATAATCGTAAAACTTCTAATCTTTCAAAACTTTGACTTCTAAATTTGCCATCTTTTCTAATTTTGTATATTTTACTCCACAAATATCAAACATTCTCTTAGAAGCTTTGACAGCATCCGTATCTGCATATTTATCACATATGTATTTTACTTCTTTTATACCTGATTGTATTATCATCTTTGCACATTCATTACAAGGAAAAAGATCAACATATATTTCAGCACCTTCTAAATCTTTCCTGCTACCTCTAAAATTTAATATTGCATTCACTTCTGCATGACAAACATAAAAATACTTTGTATCATAAGGTTCTCCCTCGCGTGCCCATGGAAAATCTTCATCTTTAAAGCCATTAGGTGCACCATTATAACCGATAGATAATATTCTATTATCTTTTCCTACAATACAAGCTCCAACTTGAGTTGATGGATCTTTACTTCTCATACTCGAAAGCTTAGCTATAGACATAAAGTACTCATCCCAAGAAAGATAATTTTTTCTTTTTTTATTTTCTTCTTCCATAAAAATCCTCCTTTTTACTTACTATTAAAATATTTACGGGCTAACGAACTATTAGAATAATCGATATTACCTGTAACATCTCCTATAATCTCAATAAAACCTGGAATCTCATATTTTTGATTCTCATCTTTTAATTCTATTTCAAGTATCGCTGTTTCATGCCAAAATGGATATACATCTATTTCATATTTTAAATTATTCATATAAATAATATATCTAGTTTTATATAAAGTTTTATATAAAGTTTTATTTTTAGTATTTCTCAGAAGATATCCATTATACTCACTTTTAGTTATCTCTTTTTCAAGTTCGATTCTTGTCATATCCGAAATACTTTTTTTAGCTGTATAATAAAACTTAGTCACACCATTTATTGTCATTTTCCTTATTCGGTTACCATAGCCGTCTTTTGCTCTGCCAAGATATGTTTGTGATATTTTAGCAACCTTACAATGCGTGTTTTGTTTAATCCACTCCAAGTCAGGCATTCTTATCAAAAACTTCTTTTCTATCTCAAGTGGCATGTTTTTCTCCATATAGTTCTCCTTGTTTTTTTCTATTCAAAAAAGCTGAAAATCTCTTGTTTTCATGCTTTCACCTCTCGAGAGTTTTCAACTAAAAGGAAGAAAATCTCTCGCATAAATTAATATTTTTTGTGTATTAGGAAATAAAAGCAATGCATAAAAAGTTGCAAATCTGTTACTTTCCTATTACACAAAAAATATTTATGCCAGCCTCATAATATTTTATAAGGCTGGCATCTTACAAATTATTTCACTTTTTTTGTTACAGTTTTAGCAGCAACCTTAGACTTTATAGTAGTTGGAGTTGTTTTACTAGCAGTAGTTTTTTTAGTAGAGACAGTTGTTGAAGTAACCTTTTTAGCTTCCGCTTCTGATGTTTTAGCCTTTTTTTCCTTAACTTCAATAAAGCTATAACTGCTTTCAGTTGCTGGAGTAAAGAAATAGTTTTGTCCATAATTGTTATCCCATTCTCCACTTTCGTTTCTGAAGCAAAAATTAAGCTCTGCATTCGCTGGTAGTGTAACTTCTGTTTTACAACCAGATTTTAATTTTCTCATTTTACTTTCTGATACGTTTTCCCAATTTGAATATCCATAATGCAAGAACACATTATCTGTGTTTGATAATGTACCTGTATATTTTAACTCAAAAGTTTGTTCTGTTGTTTTTTTAGCCATATTAACCTATCTCCTTCGTATAACTTATATCCACATTATAATATATTATTATTATTATTATTGCAATATTTATTTAAAGTTTTTAGCATTTTTTCTTGCAAAATAAATTCTTTTATGCTAAACTAAGAAAGCAATGTGCATATAGGGGTGTAGTTCATCGGTAGAATAAGAGTCTCCAAAACTCCAGAGGAGGGTTCGATTCCTTCCACCCCTGCCATTTGATAGCTACTTTGATACAGATCATCAAAGTAGCTATTTTTGTACAATATGAAAGTGACAAATATATAACCTTTTATGTATTATTTTTCTTTCCTATTACACAAAAAAGCGGTGCACTTTGTGCCCCGCCAATAAATTTTAAACCCACTCCAAAAATTCTCTCCACACCACATTTGCAAAATCCAATCCCTTGTCTGTAAGTTTTAAATTGCCATCTAAAATTTTAATTAAATTATTCTTTTTTAAGGTATCAATTTCATTTTTAAATTTACTTTCAAAATCAATTTCAAATTTTGAATTTATATCATTTATGTTCAATCCCTCTATGAGTCTTAACCTCAAAATAATATATTCTCTCAACGTATCTTCAAAATCTTGCACTTCTTCGATATAGCGTTGTGAAAAGTTTTCATCAACAAGTTGTATATACTTTTCTAAATTTGATTCATTAGTATATCTCATTCTATTCACATATGAACTAGCACCAGCCCCAACTCCCGCATATTCTTTTTGATTCCAATAAGCAAGATTATGTTTTGATTCAAAGCCACTCTTAGCGAAATTAGATATCTCATAATGCTCATAACCAGAGGCCTTAAGCTTGTCCTTTATGTAATAATACATTTTTCTTTCATCATCATCTGATGGTAAATGCTTAAAAATATCATTGTGCAATATTAACGAATAACAAGAAATATGTTCTGGATTTATAGAAACCAAATAATCAACACTTTCCTTTAAATCTTCGAAATTTTGACTTGGCAAACCAAACATCAAATCAACATTCACGTTATCAAAGCCAGCATTTCTTATCATTTCGTATGCTCTTTTAAACTCATCAAACGAATGTGCTCTACCAATTTCTTTCAGTATATTGTCCTTAGTAGTTTGAAGTCCAATACTGATTCTATTTACTCCTGCCGCCTTATAATCTCCAAGCTTATCCATTGTTACTGTGCAAGGATTCATCTCAATAGTAATCTCTTTAGCAGTTGGAACAATAGACAAAACTTCAATTATATTTCTACTATCAATAAATGAAGGCGTCCCACCACCGATATACACTGTATCTAAACTTTTCAAATTATAAGAAGTAATTTCTTTCCTTAGAGCATCCATATATTCATTAATCAAATTACTTTTATTATCAAAGGAATTAAAATCACAATATAAACATTTCTTTTTGCAAAAAGGTATGTGTATATACAAAGATTTAATCACTTATTTCTCACCTCATTTGCAATTTCCTTAATCTTTTTAAACCTGTGACTAACTCCAGACCTACTAAGTTTTACATCAAGCATATCTCCTATTTTATCTAAACTAGCTTCTGGATATTTTATTCGCAAATTTGCAATCTGCTTTAAATTTGCAGGTAACTTTTGAAACATCTTCTTTTCTTTTAAGAGCATTATATCTTTAAGTTGTTCAGAAGCTGCAACCGCAATCTTATCCATATTAGCCACTTCGCAATTTATACGCCTATTCATATTATTTCTGTACTCTTTTTCAACCTTTGTCTGTTCAAATAAAATAATTCCTTTATTTGAGCCAATAACTTTTAAAAAGTCAGATATAGTATCGGCATCTTTAATATATATTACAAAGCTTTTTTTACGTTTCATCATCTTTGCAGATATACCAAGTTCAGCTAAAATACCATTTATAAAATTAGTGTTCTGTGCATTAAAGATAACAAGTTCCAAATGATTTCCATTAACAGGTTCATTTATCGAACCACTCCCAAGGAAAACCCCTCTCAAAAAAGATCTCATGCAACATTCTTTTTCCTTTATTTTTCCACCATCATCAATTACAATTTGCAAATTAACATCTATATTCACTAAAGAATTCTTAAATATTTTTTCTAAATCATCACTGTTAGAAACGATAAGTTCATATAACTGTTCTTTGCCCTCTTCCTCTTTCTCAATATTAGTAACAGGTATAACACCATATATCTTTCTAAAAGCATTATACACTCTCCTAATTGCAGAAGAACTACTTGTTACCATTTTTAAAACAAATCTTTCTTTATCTTTTACTATATTACAATTCGTAATTAAGTATCCTGCTAGTTCTGCAAGTTTGCAACAATCATTATTATGATTACTAACTTTACTCAATTCTTCTTTTATTTCTGATGAAAAAGACAATTATTTCACCCCTTTTTGGCATAAATCACTCTATCATTTCCAGATAAATCTTTAATAATTCTTATATCAGCAAAGCAATTAGATTCTAAAATATCTTTAACTGCTTCTCCCTCATCAAAACCTATTTCAAACAATATTATGCCATTATTATTCAAATGTTCAGAAGCCTTTTCACTTATCTTTGTATAAAAATAAAGTCCATCAACACCGCCATCCAGAGCTTTTTTAGGCTCACATTTTACCTCTTTTTGCAATTCATCAATTTCACTTGTTCTAATATATGGCGGATTAGAAACAATCATATCATACTTATCTAATACGTTTTCGAACAAATTAGAGCAAATAAAATTCACATCAACATCATTCAAATCAGCATTTCTCTGTGCAACATTAAGTGCTTTTTCACATATATCCACGGCATCAACCTTAGAATTTTCAATATATTTTGCAAGACTTATAGCTATACATCCACTTCCAGTGCACAAATCAAGTATTTTCTTTTTATTTTGTTTAATAGCCTCTAGCACCAATATTTCAGTATCATCTCTTGGAATTAAGACATCTGGAGTAACAACAAAATTCAACTTCATAAACTCTTTATGACCAGCTATATATGCAAAGGGCTCTCCAGACACTCTACGATTGATATAGTCTAAATACCTTGAATACTGTTTGTCATCACACATGTCAAATTTAATAAGCTCGTCTGTAGAAATATTCATACTAAGTGCTAAAAGAAGTCTAGCCTCTCTTTCATCTATATTATTGTTTTGCAAAATACTTCTTCCAGCATTTAATGCCTCTCTAATACTTTCTACCATAAATCATCTTCCTCATTTTCTGGAATAACAGCCTTAAGTGAAGCTATAGCAACTTCTATTTGGCTATCATCAGGCTCTCTTGTTGTAAGTCTTTGTAACCACTTTCCAGGTTCATTAAGCCATGTTATATATTTATTAGTGCTCCTGCCAGCAAATTTTATTATTTCATAAGAGATTCCTGCAACTAATGGTAAGAACAATAGTCTTAAACCTATATTTACAAAAGGATTTTTGTGAACTCCTAGCAAAGAAAATACTATAACGCTTATTATAATAACAAATAATAAGAAACTAGTACCACATCTTGGATGAAATCTTGAGTATTTTTTTACATTTTCAACAGTCAATTCTTCTCCATTTTCATAGCAAAAAATACTCTTGTGCTCAGCACCATGGTATTCAAAGACTCTTTTAATATCTTTCATTTGAGAAACCACACCTAAATATCCAAGAAAAATTGCAATTTTTATTACACTTTCAACGACATTATACATTATTACATTTGCTTCTTTATTAGAAACTACAAAATTTGCAATTACATTTGGAAGAACCATAAATAAGCCAACACTAATCATCAAAGAAACAAGTACTGATAAATAGATAGCCCATTCCGGCATATCATTTTCACCATTTTTCTTCTTATTATCATTTTGCTTATCAGTCTTTTTAGTGTCATTAGATTTCTCTTCTTCGGTATCAAAAAATTTTGCAGAAAAAGTCAATGCTTTAACACCAATAACCATAGAACTAAAAAATGATATAACTCCTCTTATTATAGGAATCTTTAACCATGTTCCTTTTGACTTGACATCATTTTCATCTACTATTATTTCACCATCTGGTTTCCTTACTGCTATTGCAATATTGTGTGGTCCACGCATCATTACACCTTCAATAACAGCTTGTCCACCAATTGAAGTTATCTTTTTTTTACTCAATTTAACTCACCTCACCAAACATTATATACTATTCTTGGTTCACTTTAAAATATTTTAGAAAAATATTCAAGAAAGATGAAAATTAAACTTTTTTCATTCTTTCAACCCATAGAAATTTTCGACTGAAAAGAAGAAAATTCATCGCATAAAGTAAAGTTTATTATACAATAAGAAAAGAAATCCCTACATAAAAAATTGTAAATTTGTTACTTTCCCATTACACGAAAAAAGCAGGTTTAAATAACCTGCTCAAATCATCTGATATAAAATTAGTCTTTAATACCATATTTCTTTTTGAATTGTTCAACTCTACCACCTGTAGCTTTAGTCTTTTGGTTACCTGTGTAGAAAGGATGACATTTTGAACAAGTTTCAACTGACATACTCTCTTTTGTTGAACCAACTTTTATAACGTTTCCGCAACCACATTTAATTGTTGCTTCCTTGTATTCTGGATGTATTCCTGCTTTCATCTATTTTCACCTCTCTTTAAATCATTATCTATATTTATATTTATTAACTACACTTAATGTGAATAACTCACGCTTAAGTATAATACCATATTTCATATTAATTTGCAATACAATTTTTCAAATTGCTAATATAAAAGCGAAAAAGACTGAAAAATACATTACTTTCCTATTACACAAGAAAGATGAAAATCTTCGATTTTCATTCTTTCGACTCTCGAGAGTTTTCGACTGAAAGGAAGAAAATCTCTCGCATAAATTAAAGTTTTTTATGCAATAGGAAAGAAAATCAATACATAAAAAGTTGCAAATTTGTTACTTTCCTATTAC
>CAVHNT010000008.1:0-2423 GCA_963637565.1 bacterium | reverse complement strand
TCGAGAGTCGAAAGAATGAAAATCGAAGATTTTCATCTTTCTTGTACAACAGGAAGTAATAATTTGGTACCTTTTATGTCTGAATCTTCTTCTCTTTGTTAGTCGTTTTGTATATTTCTCCATTTTTTACAAATAATATGTTAGTGTATTAGGCTGATGTTGTAATTTTGTAGGAGTGAAAATATGGAGATTTTTGCAAAAAAACTTGCTATTGATCAAAAGGTATCAAAGCATTCTGATAAAAATTCATTTCCTTTAAGATTTATAAATGAGGATTTTGAAGTGATTAGAAAGGCTTATGATATTTTATCAGAGAGCGTTTCTAAAAATGTTCCTATTCCACCGAGTGGGGAATGGCTTTTGGATAATTTTTATCTTATAGAGGAACAGGTTAATGCTATTAGAAATAACCTAAATTTAGAAAAGTATGTAAATCTTCCCTCGGTTAATGGTGTGGCGAGAGTATATAGTATTTCAAGAAAATTTGTTGGATATACAGATGGAGTTGTTACAAAAGAAGGAATTGAAATTTTTATAAATGCTTACCAGACTAAAAGAGCCATGTCTGGTGATGAGTTATATGAACTTCCAATGATGCTTCAAATTTCTTTGATTGAAAATATTAAAAATGTTTCATTAAAAATTATTGCTGGTCAACTTCAAAAATTTAAAGTTGAAAGTATGATTGAAAGGATAATAAATAATAAAGATCAGAATAGACAGAGATTTCATAAATATAAAAATATTAATTTGAATAATGAAGCATCTTCTTATGTTGAATACTTGATATATCTGCTTAGAAAAATGGGCAAAAAAGGTAAACCATATTTAGATATTTTGGAAGAAGAAATTATTAAGGTTGGAACAACAGCTTCAGAGATTGTCAAGGCCGAACATTATGATATGGCTGTTAGAAGAGTCTCGATTAGCAATAGTATTTTGAGTATAAAAAATATTACTAGAATGAATTGGAGTAGTATATTTGAAAATATTAATTGCGTTGAAAAGATTCTTTTAGAAGATGAGTTTTATGAAAGACTTGATTTTGATACAAAAGAAATGTATAGAAATGCTATAAAGGAAATAGCTTGTAAAGCTGAAGTTTCTGAAATTTATGTCGCGTCAAAGTGTGTTGAAATATCAAGCAAAGAAAATTTACATGTGGGAGAGTTTTTGATTGGAGAGAGAATAAACGAACTTTTATTGGCTGTTGGTTACAGACCAACGGTTAGTGATAGTTTTAAGAAGATGTTAAAAAGACAAAAATTTTTTTGGTATTTAACAGCTATTTATTTATCTACATTATTGATTAGCTTACTTGTATCAAAAAATTATTTCTTTTTGCTTATTATTCCAATATCAGAAATACTAGTTACAATAGTTAATAGAATTGTTTCTAAGATTACACACCCAAAAGTGTTTCCAAAGTTGGAAGTTATTGATGAAAATGTAAATACTTTTGTTATAGTTCCCACTCTTTTAAATAGTGCACAGAGGGTAAGGAATATGGTTCAAAATCTTGAAACATATTATCTTGGAAATAAGATGAATGGACTATACTTTTGCTTACTTGGTGATGCATCTGAAGAAACTTCTGAAACGGTTGCACATGATGAAGAAGTTGAGAAAACAGGTCTTGAAGAAATTGAAAAATTGAATAAAAAATACAATACAAATATTTTTCATTTTATATATAGAAAAAGGGTTTATAATGACAGTCAAGAAAAATGGCTAGGCTATGAACGAAAAAGGGGAATGATTACAGAATTTAATGACTTTTTATTAAATGGAAATAATGGGACTTTTAAAATAAATACTATAAAAAATATTCCTAAAATTAAATATGTAATAACATTAGATGCTGATACAGAGCTTGCACTTGATTCTGCCAAAAAACTTGTTGGTATTATGGAGCATCCACTGAATAAACCAATTATTAAAAATGGTATTGTTACAAAAGGATATGGTTTGATTCAGCCTAAAGTAGGAATATCTATAAAAAGTTGGTCTGCTTCATTATTCTCTAGATTATTTGCCGGTAGTGGTGGTATTGATATTTATTCAACTGCGGAATCAAATGTATATCAGGATTTGTTTGAAGAGGCTATTTTTACTGGTAAAGGTATTTATAATGTTGAAGTTTTTAATGAGGTGCTAAAGGACGAAATACCAGAAAATACAGTATTAAGTCATGATTTACTTGAAGGAAGTTTTGTTAGAGTTGGGCTGGCTTCGGAAGTTGAACTGATTGATGGATTTCCGGCGAGGGTTAATTCTTACATGTTGCGATTACACAGGTGGACAAGAGGAGATTGGCAAATAATAAAGTTTCTTGGCAATAAGAAAATAAATAAATTATCTAAATATAAAATTTTTGATAATTTACGAAGAAGTACAGTTGATATTTTTACTCTTCTTTTGCT
>CAVHNT010000007.1:0-25629 GCA_963637565.1 bacterium | reverse complement strand
AAAACTCTCGAGGGACGAAAGAATGAAAATCGAAGATTTTCATCTTTCTTGTTATGCTTTGAATACAGAATAACTAGTTGGTTCTAGTTTAGCATAGAAACGTTTTAAAGACTTAGACTTAGTCAAATTTGGGAGGGTATTGCCATAATACTTATATAGAGTACTAGAATACCATTGGCGAATAGTTTCATCTGAGGAACCTAGAACATTATTATTATGTTGAAAAAGCTCTAACAGTTCGCTACTGTAGTAATTAGGATTAAGTTCGTATGCATCAATAGTATCAGAAGTTAAGGAATTAATTAGTAATTCACGACATTCTCTACTTTTTTCAATTTTTTCAACTCTAGAAGATAGTAACTCACCATTGAAATATGTAGAAATGTGTCTTATATAAGAGTTGTTGATGTAATTAATTTTTGATTGATAAACTTCTTTAAACAGATGTGGAGCAACCTCTCGTATTATTTGTTCTGTTACCATGATAGCGGAAGAGATGATGTATATTGTATGAGAAGAACCATCAGGTAAGATAGAGTCTAAATTCTTTGGAAGTCCCATAATTAAATTAGATTGAAGTGCAGCCGAGTAAAGGTTTAACTTACGTCTATGCTGATCATGGCAACTTCTATACCAGTGATTCTCAGACTTAACATACAAGTGTTCAACAAAACCACTAACGCATGATTTTAGAATCTCATTAGGGTTTCCAGTTGATGAAACATCTCCATAGATTTTAGTTAGAATGTCAAATAGTCTAGAACGCAATTCCAAAACACGATAGTAGTTCCTTTCTGATACACCTGCAAAAGCATTATCCTGTGCAAGAGTGTTTCTATGTTTTACTTGCGTAAAACACTCAAGATCTGCAATGAGATCGCAGTTATATTTTGAAGGAGCCACGTTATATCGCGTTTTGTAGCTTTTGATTCCACCACATTCTTGAATTGCGGCTATTGTTGCTACATCAGCTAAGACACCTCTTTTTTCAGCTTCAACAATCATTCGAGAATATTGCACTGAAACAGGAAGAAGAACCATGACTTTTCCGATTTCAGTAATCTTACTATTCTCATCCAACGCTCCTAAGAGTTTTAATGTATTAATAGATGCCTCAATTCTTTGAGCAGGTGGATTGTGGAAAAAATTAATGTCCCTAATATCAACATCGATAGCAGCCAGTCTCAAAAGAATTTGATCAATACGATTCGAATAAATGTCAGGAGTAGATTCAGGTTTTAATTCACTCAAATGCATGTCATTACACCAAATGTAGATTCCAGGTTTGGTTCTACCAGCTCTTCCTTTCCTTTGAATATGGTCAGAATAAGCAATATTTCCTACCGTGAGTGTTTCAATACCACTGACTAGATTTATACTCCGTTCAAGTCCAGTATCAACAACAGCATCAATATCTGGAATAGTGATAGAAGATTGAGCAACATTAGTAGCTATTACGATTTTCGTGGAAAAAGTAGTATTAAAAACTAATTGCTGTTCTGTAATTGCAAGATCAGCATGAAGAGGAAAAATAGAAGCATTTACATGCTTGCTATTTAACTCCGCAATAGTCTTTTCAATTTCTCTTTTTCCTGGCACGAAAGCAAGTACATTTCTACCTTCTGCTGCCAATTCAATAATGCTTGAAACAAAAGAAGAACTTGTTCTTTCCTTCACCTCTATATCATACATCTTTCCATCTACTCTGATAATTGGAGCGTTAAATAAATATTCTGAAAGAGAATCAAGAGATATCTGTGCTGACATTACTACAATTTTTAAGTTTGAACCTTCCAAGAGCAATTTATGCACCCATGCAAGCAAAGTTTCAATATTTATACCATACTTTTGTGCTTCATCAATAATGAGAACTCTGCCTTCAGAATCTGAAGTATTATAAAGCTCTTTGATTAGCTGCAAACCTTCTGTTGTATACAAAATGCGAGTATTACCGGAATAAGAATGTTCATAAGCTGTTTGATATCCAACGATGTCACCAATTTCAGAATTCAATTCCTCGGAAACCATTTTGGCAAGAGATGTTGCAGCAGTTCTTGAGGGGACCGTAATTGATACCTTATAGCCAGCATTGCACAAATATTGTGGAATTTGAGTACTTTTTCCTGCACCAGTTTCTGCAGAAATGATTGTAACAGGGTTCTGACTAACAGACTTAATGATGTCGTCCTTTCTTGCTTCGACTGGATAGTACATGATGTCAATTCCTCCTTTTACCTCTATTTAGAGATAGTATTTTTTAACGATAAACCAATGATATTATACAGCATCATACACATTATGTCAAGTTAAGAGAATGCTATTATTGTGAATTAATTAAGAAGGTTTCTTTAAAAATTAATAGCTAAGTAGTTATAATTAATTTACTATATGCAATAATTACAAAACTTTCTAATTGAAATGTTATTTTAATTATAGTACAATATTAATAGGTATATTAATTAACAAAAGAAGGAGGAGAAGAATATGCAAAAATCAAAAGGTATATCAATGATTTCCATTGTAGTTACAATTGTTTGTATGATTTTGCTTTCTTCTATGGCTATTGGAGTTGGATTAAGATATAACAAAGAAACTAAAAATAGAGATGAAAAAGCTTTTGTAGAGGTTCTTTCGTCGGCTGTTTCGACGAGACATGAAGAAACAAACTTGGACTCAATTCATTATCCATACGTTGGTTATTACATTAAAGATGAGGAAAAATTTAATTCAATATTTTTACCCAAAATAGAAACAAGTTCTAAATTTGAAAATGGAATTTGGTATGTCGTGGATAATGTTTCAGCTGATAAGTTAGGTGTGAAGAAAGCGGAAGATTATATAGAAAAAGTTGATGAAATAAATACTGAAAATGCAAAAGTAGCTTTAGTTAATTATGCAAATGGTGAAACGTATATAATTAGTGTTAATGCTGATGAAATGAAAGACCTAGATTTTTCGGATGATAATAAAGTGGATGGACATATGCATACATATGCAATTACAGAGCCTACTTGTACTGAAGGCGTTGTATGTACAGAGTGTGGATTTATATTAAAAGAACCATTAGGTCATACCTATGGTGATTCACTAACATCTGCTGAACCTGTGGATGATAATACACACTATAGAAAAGCATGTTTAAGATGTCATATGCAAGGTGATTATGAACCGCATACATTTGTTTATGAACATTTAAAGGTAAACGGAGCATGGTATCATAAGAAAAAGTGTCCTTTATGTGGATGGGAAGCCGCTAATATAATACCTTGTACAATAGTATATGAAATTTCAACAGATGCAACAGAAGCTGAATCAAATCATATTGCGACCTGTAAAGAATGTGAGCACTCAGAATCTGAAGCACATACATTGGCATACAAACAGATATCACAAACAAAGCACGAAGTTTATTGCTCAAAATGTAATTACTCAATTCGTAATGAAGATCATATAGATAATAATAAAGATAATGTGTGTGATTTGTGTGACTATGAAATGGGAGATTATTTGTATCCTGTTATTAGTTCTTGTGCAATGATAAATAAAGATGCGACAACAGAGGAAGGAAAATATTATGCAAAGTATGATGACACAGTGGAAATTACATTTGAAACAGTGAGACCTGTTAAAAATGTACAAGTTACAATTGCTGGTCAAGAACCAACTAAAATTTCTTCTTCTACTGAAAATAAGAAATGGACTATAGAGTATAAAATAGCTAATGGAATAGGAATAACAAACGGAAATATAAAGTTTTCTATAATGTGTGAATCAAATTCTGGCATAGCAATGCAAAAAGCACAGACAACTACTACAGATGGAAAATATGTTGTTTTTGATGGAAATTCACCTGTTATAGAGTATATTAACAAAGCAATAAGAGCTTTAACTGGAGGATAAAAGTAATGAGGAGATGATACAAATTGTAATCATCTCCTTTTTAGTTTAATGTTTTAATCTAATATCCTCTCCAAAGAACCTACAGATTGTATAATTACCAATAATTCTTGATAGAATTCTAGAATCATACATTTTGCTTAACTCTTCTAATGAAAAGTTAGTAGATATTATCGTTTTAGTCTTTGAAGTTAATAATCTTGAGTTTAATATTGTAAATATCTCTGTAAATTTTGCAGCAGTTAGATTTTCTGTTCCTAAGTCGTCTATTATCAATAAATTTACATTAAATAAATTATCATACAATTCTTTTGAAGAGTTATTATTGTATTTATAGCCGAAAATGCTATCTAACAATACAGGTGCTGTTTGATATAAAACAGTATATCCTTTCTTTAATACTTCGTTTGCTATACAACTTGAAATATATGTCTTACCAATTCCGGTTGTACCAGTAAATAGCAGGTTTTTTTCTTTGGAATCTTCAAAATTATCTATGAAATGCCTTGAAAAGTTAATTATTTTTTCTATATTTTCTCGCGGAGATAATTCTGACTTATATCTACTTTCATCTTTTATATTTGAAAACAAATTCAAATCAAGGTTATCAAAATTCTCATTTTGTAGATTGTTCATATTAGATTTATTATATGCTTCATTTAATAGCTCTTGTTTCATGCAGGGACACATTTGACTCAAACCATCTCTTATTATATAACCCGTGTCATTACACTTTTTGCAATCGTACTTTGGAGTTAAATCGACATTTAAGCTTTCTAGGATTTTTTCTTTTTCTTTTTTTAATTCGAGTATACGTTGTTGTAACTCTTGAATACTTTTCTTGTTTTCTTCTGACTGTCCTTGAAGTGAAAGTCTTGCTGTTTGTATTCCATATTTTGTTATATCTATATCGATTTGACGAAGTTTAGGAGTCTTATCATAAACAGATTTTTTTTCTGCAATAAAAAGAGCATCAGCTTGATTTCTTTTAATCTCATATTGACGTTCGATTCTTTTTATTGTGTCTGAAATCATGACAAAAACCTTCTTTCTTTAATATTAGTTCATATAAAATTTGCTTAAATCATTAAATTGTGTAGTTTGTGTATCAGTAAATTTTTGAATTGGTGTTATATTATTATTTGATGTTTGAGCTTTAAAATCTTTTCGCTTTTGCTTTTCTTCTTGCATGAAAATATTTATGTCATTTGCAGATGATAGTTTTCTCTCATGCCAATTAGATATAATTTTATCAATGTAATCAAAACTTGGGTTTGTTTTTGATGTAGTTTTCTTTAATGCAATTTCAATGACATCAAGCGGATAGTTGAAGTCCATAACCCATTTATCTATGTATGCTTCTTCATATTGCGATAGTTTTCTAGTAAGACCAAGCTTTTTTGAAATTGTTTTCTTTATTTGCGTTAAGCTTTCATAGTTACTATAGTAAGCATCCAATTCTTTTATTGTTTTTATGCCACTTTGTGCCCATGCATCCGCAACAGCAAGTAAATAGTTCCTATGTAGTGCTTTTCTGTCAGAGCAATATTGAAACAAAGCAATCATAACTTCTTCATCAAATTGATATTTGGCAAAAAGCATATCAATATCTGTATACCATGTAGGAGACATAACTCCTTGAAAGAACATTGCATTTATTGCACCTATTGCTTGAGTTCTAATTGTATTTTTTGTTGTTTTTTTAATTGCATCATCCAAAGATGATGTTGCTTTTAATCTATATATCTTATCAACAGCTTGCTGTTTCAAGTCAACTAACATATAAGAATGTTGTTTTTTTATGATTACATTATTCTTTTCCCAATATTTTATGCCTTCTTCTACGACAGAAATAGGTAAGGATAATTTTTTTGATAACTCTAATGGTGATATTTCATTGTTATATTTACATAAAAATAAACAGTATAAATATATTTTTACATAATCGCCATTAGCATTGCCTAAATATTCATTTATAAAGACTTCTGGTATATCTATATCAGAAAACATCATAGATGGCTTTTGTTCGAAATTCATTTCTATCCCTCCTAGAAGTACTATAACTTTTTTAAGAGAGAAAATCAATAACTATTTAAAGGATAAATTTGGAAAATGGATGTATATGTGTATTTTTAGCGTAAATATACGATTTTTTTGTGATATGTACTTAAGTGCGGAGTCGATAGGGGGGAAATGCTTAGAAGATTAGCATTAAAATCTGCAAAAGGGGCACGCAGATTGATATAATTTTTGTAAATGGTGGATGTTTTACATATTTAATATTTAATACTCCGCACTTAACTACATATCACTTAACAAATTTGCCAGAAAATATATAATGCTTTAATATACATATAAAAAATGAAAATAATGGTTCATTAAATATTTTAGTATTTACTAATAAGAATATTGGAAAAAATATCAGAATGAATAATATTATTCCTAATTGTACATCAGTACAAAATTTGGATATTATAATTGCTAATACGAGCCCAAATATACAAGAGGGAATAAGCGTTTTATATTCGAAGACACCAAGAAATTTGTTAGAGTAGTCGAAATTAATGGGAAATATATATGTTTTCAATTAATCACCTCGATATCATTGATTTTATTCCAGCAATTCCACTTTGAAAACTTGTATTAATACCAATTCCACCAATTATTTCTTTTACTAATTGATTTGATTTTAATAGTGCAATTATTGAACCAACAAGTAAAGTTTTGTTAAAAAGTGTGCTGGAATTTTCATTTATTAAAGCATATGGAATCAGCATTATAACAGATATAACTACTTGAAGAATAAGAAGGGAAGAAAAGCTTTTAAACCAACTCTTAAAAAATCCTTCTGTTGAGGAGTTACTAAGGCATAATATTGCAAATGGAGACAACAATACTAATACTTTTATAACTATATACCTAAATGCAAAGCTTATTATTAGAGCAAAAGAAGAGATTGAAAGCATTCCGGAAAGTATACCGTCTAAAGAAAAGGCGTCAAAAGAATTTGTTGAAGTATCTGAAAGCATTGATATTAACGTAACAAAAGATATTTGAGTACCAAATATATTTTTCCCTAGTGAACAAAAAAATGTGCTTATAAGACTTATGGAACTTATCATAAATGAACAAATTTGAATAGAAAAGTTAGCACAAATACCAGACAAAAATGCTCTCATAAAGAATTTAGGTGGTGATTCAATATTTGCACCTGTAAGTTGGGATATGATTAATCTCACAACGTAATATAGTATAAAGGCAGTAAATAAGGTGTTTGCTAAAAGTAATATTCCTTTTGTTGGGGATGTACTTAATAATTTGTTCATTTTATCTCCTGTATTTAAAATTTGTTTATCTATAAAGACAAGTTCATCCAATAAAGGAAAAATATTTTTATCTATTGATGAAAATAAATTTGAACATAAACTATTAATGATTTCTATAACTGTCGATAGAATGTTTGTATTACTTTGAATTAAAGTATCCATATATTAAATTCCTTTCAATATCATGAAAAAAGAGTTTGCATAGCAGATATTATTGGATCAATTAGTAATATAAATGCATACGAAAATAATGTACTTCGTATTAACCTTTTGCCTGTCGTTATTTTTTCTTCATCACCAAAGCTAAATTTTTTCATTAATAATCCAAAACCAATAGATACTGCTGCGGCTGGAGTTGCAATTTTTAGAATCCAACCTTGTATTTGTGTGAGACCTTTCGTAATTCTGGTAGTTAAATCATCACTTCCACTAAAAAGTCCTGCATACGAAACTGTAAATAATGAAAAAATCAAGGTAAATGTAGAAAAGAATATCATAATTTTATATTTTTTTCTTTTAGGATTTTCGCTTCTTTTTTTATTTAAATTTTTAATTTCATTATCATATTTTTCAGATTCTGATATACTTGTTTCTTTATTAATTGTCTTTTTTTTACTTTTCATATTTTTGCTTTATTCCTTTCAACTATATAAATTTTTTTGTTTTATTTTCTATTTCAAATATTGGGGTAAGTCGCACAATTTGTGGCTTTAGAATTTCTTCGCCTGTTGTTATAAAACATATTGCTTCAAAGGTTTTCAACTCCATTGAAAAAGCATTAATGTCATACACAAAGTCATGATGTACTTGAGTACTAATACTTTCTGATAAGTTCGAATTCTCTGAACGAAAAGTTTTTAATATGTAGTTATAAGTAGTTTCTTTGGCGTTTTCTGACAGACTCCTAGAATATTTAATTTTATCCTCCTTTCCTAGTTGCTTTTGTGCTTCTTCAATAGTAAAAATATCATCTGTTCTAAACCAGATTTTATTTACTAGGCTTTGAATAATTACTTTAGCTGCATTTTGTTCTTTGACGGCATTTAGCAAAGATGTATAACTTTGGGTTGAAATAATATTTATACATTTAGCTTCTCTACTTTGAGAAAAAAATGAAGCATCATTTTCTGTTGCATATTCTGAGTATTCATCACACACAAAAGCAACTGGGGATATATTTTGCTTTTTAGCTAATTTCATAAGAACTTCTGATTGAAAATCTAGTTTTAAATATGCTGCCATGACTTTTGCTAAATTTCTATATTCTGCGACGTTCATATTCAAAACGACGATATCCTTGCCCAAATTTTCAAAACCACTAAATGTTATATCTTCTTTATTAGGACAAAAGGTTTGTTTTACGTCTAAATCATTTATAAAAAGTTGTGTTATGCGGGAAATTTCAGATTGAATAATAGAGAGAACTTTAGAATCGAGCATTTGAAACTCGCTTTGAAAAAAATCGATACAAGTACTAAAATCATATGTTTGATTGTAAGTTAACTTGTTTTGCAAAAATAAATCTTTTACGACTTCAATTTTTTCTTTTAAATATTTTTTGTCATATATAAGTTTGTGTAACTCTATAAAAGTAACGTAATTGTTGTTATACATTCTACAGAGTTTTATACATTCTGTTAGATATAATTCAACCTTGTCCATCCAATATGTGTCTGTAGCATTTTGGTTTGAAAATAAGGACAGAATTGTTCTTAATCGATTTGCCAAAATAGATGGCTTTAAATGAGGTTTGTCTAAAGGATTGTATGTTTCTTTACCTGATAGTTCAATTACCTTAACTGTTCTATTTAATTCGCTTGCCATTTCTTTTACTTTAATATGCAAATTACCTTTAACATCCAATATAAGCATTCCCATATCATGCTTGAGAAATTGATATATGAATGGATATATGGCAGAAGAAGTTTTTCCAGTTCCAATTGTACCTGTGATTAATATATTTTGGTATAGCCCCCTTTTAGGGATAATGACAGGCAAGGAAGAATTCTTATTTTTTCCAATAGTTAATGATAAGTCATGTGATGTGCTAGAAATATCTACGGGCACGCTATCGTCTTGACTTGTAAAAGATAGTTTGCTATAAAGATTAAATGAAATAAGAATCCAGGAAATAACTAGTGTTATAATGTAATATTCTTTTATTTTATCCCATTCCCACGGATTAAAATAAAATTCTTTAAACAAAAAAGTATAATGTAATTCTTCACAATTAAATAATGAGTGAAAGAAAAAATAATTGAAAATTATTACAATTAAAACAGTTATTGAAATAAAGAGTATCTTATTGTATAATGTTTTTGCATTTAAAATAAAAATCAGCTCCCATTTTATGAAAGTTTTGTTTTACTAATATCTAGTTTTGAGCCTTGTTTTTCATGCAGTACATTTATTTCTAAAAATGAGCATATAATATAAAATATGATTAGTATGTGTAGTAGGAATGAGTAAAAGAAAATTTTTGAAATAATAGCTTTGGATAAAAAGAAATTGAATGCAATTAAAAAAATAGTTAAGACAGAAACTAAATAAAGGTAAAATTTTGCGACACTCAAGTTGATCACCACCTTTTGAGGTGATTATATCATCAATTTAATTTTTGTCTAGCTTTTTTAATAAAATTATAATAAAAATAGGTCGACAGTTTTCGACAGGAAAGGGGTAAATACCATGGTAACAAAGGATATGTTAATAGGTGAGATTGTACAAATGAACGAAAAGTACCCAGAAATATTGATGAATGCAGGTATGCATTGCTTAGGTTGTCCAGCTTCAGCTGCAGAGACATTGGAAGAAGCTTGTATGGTTCATGGAATAGATGTTGATGAGGTCCTTGAAGAGTTAAACAAAGTTCAATAGTATGTGCTAGACTATTTTGTAACGTCCATTAAAAGTGCATCTTGCAGAAAAGTGTGGCAGATGTATAAGTTTTTGATGGACGTTTTATAAAATGAACTTAATGGAGGTGACTGTTGTTTGAAAAAAGATAAATACTTTGAAGCTACAGAGTTTAATAATATAAAAGAGATAATTTATAATTCTGCTAAAAAATATTCTGATACAAACGCGTTTATAATAAAAAATAATTTTGATGAGAGAAATGCTGGAGCTATAGGAAAATATACATATATAACATATAAAAGTTTTTTAAAAGATATAAATGCATTAGGAACGTCATTCTTTAAGCAAGGATATAAAGGAAAAAGAATAGCATTGTTGGGAAAGAACTGTTACGAATGGGCTTTGGCTCATTTTACAAATTTGCTAGGTGGAATGGTTTCTGTTCCTCTTGACAAAGAATTGCACGATATTGAATTAAGTCAATCTGTAATTAGAAGTAAAGCTGATGTACTTGTATTCGATAAAAAATATATCGACAAAATTGAAAAGTTGAAAGAAAATCCAGAAATTAAAGTAAAAGATTACATATCAATGGAAGAACTAGATGGATATCTTGATATAAATTCTATGAAGGAAGAAGGAGAAAAGCTACTAAAGAAGGGTAGCAAAGACTTTGTTAATTACAAGATAGATAATAACAAGATGGCAATCCTATTATTTACATCTGGTACCAGTGCTAATTCAAAAGCAGTAATGCTTTCACACAAAAATATTGCATCAAATATATATGCAATGCAATTAGTAGAACCAATAAGAAATGGAGACGTAAATATTGCTCTTTTGCCATTTCATCACATATTTGGTTCAACATGTATAGCGATGATGCTTGCTTGTGGTGTAACTAACACTTTTGCAGATGGGATAAGATATGTTGCACAAAATCTTAAAGAATATAAGGTCTCAATATTTGTTGGAGTGCCTATTTTGATAGAGTCAATTTATAAAAACATTCAAAAACAAATAAAAAAGCAGGGAAAAGAAAAAGTTTTGAAACTTGCAAAGGTTGTTAGTGGTACATTATACAAATGTGGAATTGATGTTAGAAGAAAAATGTACAAAGTTATCATTGACCAATTAGGAGGTTCTTTGAGATTTATAATTGCGGGTGGAGCACCACTTCAAAAAGATATATATGAATATTTTAACTCTATAGGAATACAATTGGTTCAAGGATATGGCCTTACAGAAACGGCACCAGTTCTAGCTGCTGAAAGTGCATTTGCAATGAAAGCGGGATCTGTTGGTAAACCAATGCAGAATGTTGAAATTCAAATAGTTGACAAAGATGAAAATGGAATAGGTGAGGTTAGAGCAAAAGCTCCAAATGTGATGCTTGGCTATTATGAAAATGATGAGCTTACAAAAGAAGCTATAAAAGATGGCTGGTTCTATACAGGTGATTTAGGCTATTTTGATGAAGATGGATATTTATTCTTAACTGGTAGAAAAAAGGACATGATTGTACTTTATAATGGTAAGAAGGTGTTCCCAGAGGAGATTGAAGCATTAATCAATAAATTAGATTTGGTTGATGAATGCATGGTTTTTGGACTTCCAAAGGATGATGGAGATGTGAAATTATCCGTAAAGGTTGTTCTTAATAAAGATATAGTTGAAAAAGAATATAAAGGAAAGACGCAGGCAGAAATAGAGGAGATACTATGGGAACAAATAAAAGAGATTAACAAATCTTTTCCAAAATATAAGTATATCAAGCATTTAATCATTTCCGAGGAAGAACTTATAAAAACTACAACGAAGAAAATTAAACGTGGCGAAGAAATGAAAAAAATACTTGCAAATGAAGAAGCTTTAATGAATTAACAAAATTTGTAAGGCATATTAAAATTAAATGGAAAATAAAAAACAGGTAATTATTAAAAATAGTTATCTGTTTTTTATTATCATATAGACATCTCAAAGTTATCATAAAACAAACTCAATAAAAGTTCAAATAAAGCTTCTATAATTTTAGTTAAGATGGCAGACTTCAACAATTGACAAAGAGCGTCTAATTTTATAGTCTGATTGAAGAATAAAAAAACAGCAACTGCTTGATATTATAGCAATTGCTGTTTTTTGGAGCCAGTGATCGGAATTGAACCAACGACCTACTGATTACAAGTCAGTTGCTCTACCAACTGAGCTACACTGGCAATATGGTGACCCGAGGGAGAGTCGAACTCCCCACTCCGCCGTGAAAGGGCGATGTCTTAACCGATTGACCATCGGGCCGGATACATGGTGAGCCATCGCAGATTCGAACTGCGGACAACTTGATTAAAAGTCAAGTGCTCTGCCAACTGAGCTAATGGCCCATATATCTTTCTGCAACGTGTAATCACGACTGCTTCTATATATTACTACGAATTCGAATAACTGTCAATATTTTTTCTATAATTTTGACATTTTTTTTACACATTTTTCAAATACTACTTACAGTAGGGATTTATAAAAATAGGTTGTGAATAATTTGCAAAAATATGTGTAAAATAAAATTTAAATTGATAACAAAATGGAACGATTTACTTGATATCTTTAATTATGTTTATTGGGATATTTGAAAAATTGTATTTTGATTAAAATATGGATTTAAAAGGAGGATAAATAGTATGACAGATGATATAAAACTTTTAAAAGAATGTGACTCTGGTGTTAAAATGGGAATTGATGGAATTAAAGGTGTTATTGATAATGCTTTTGATGATGGACTTAAGGATATTCTCGAAAATTATGAGGAAGAGCATATCAAAATCTTAAATGTTATAGGTGAAAAGTTACAAAAATCTGGTATGGATGTTAAAGAACCACATCCGATAGCAAAAATGAATCTAAAGTTTACCACCGATATTAAGATGGCAATGAACGATTCTGATGAAAAGATAGCTAGTATAATGATGGATGGGTGCAATATGGGAATAAAATCTGTTAGTATGTACATGAATCAATATGCTGGTGCATCTAAAGAAACGAAGGACATAGCTAATAGTATAGTAACATTGGAACAGAATTTCATGAATGACTTGAGAAAATATTTATAAGATTTTGATTAATATTTTTTATACAATAGGAAACTTGCAACTTTTTATGTATTGATTTTCTTTCCTATTGCATAAAAAACTTTAATTTATGCGAGAGATTTTCTTCCTTTCAGTCGAAAACTCTCGAGGGACGAAAGAATGAAAATCGAAGATTTTCATCTTTCTTGTATATGTTCATAAACATATTAAAAATGCCGGTTATATGCCTAATTTTCTGCTTTTGAAAATTTTCTATAAATATATTTCAAAAATCTATTTATATTATTAGATAAATCCTGTAAAATGATATTGGTGGTGAGCATATGAGAAAACAAGAACAATATATGGAGGATGTCTATCAATATCATAAGGATATGCTAGAAAAGCAGAATGAAAAGATGAAGGATCCGAAGTATGTTAAATATTTAAGGCACAAAGATATGGTGGTGCTCTTTACAAAGGCTATACTGATAGTAGGAATTATTGCCGTTATTTGCTTTATATTTTCGTGCCTGCTTAAAGCAATGGGAGTACTAAAAAGAAGTGTTACAGCAGAGATTATAGCTCAACTTGAGTTGGACTATAAAGGAAGATTCACGGTCGCAGCAACACAAAACGAAAAAGAATCATATGATGGAGAATTTAGAATTAAAGATAACAATGGTATTATATTTACTGTGTATAAAGAAAAAAGTGACAATACAAATGATTATGAAGAATATCTAACAAAGAAATATGTTTCGGAATATCTTTCTAAGCAACAAATAAGTGGTTTTGTTGCTAACGAGGAGTTTACTGAAGGCAATAAAGCAAACTTTTTTAAATACACATATGGTAAAAAGGTGAATAGCTTTTTTGAAATAGATGATGCTGTAAATGAAATGTTTGACTTGAATGCGTATATCGTTAAGAAATCAGAAAAGGTATTAAAACGTGGAACATTCCGATTACATGCTACAATATATTTAAATGATTTTTCATATGATGTTGCTTATTATGATAAGAAGTATGCAGACGAGTGTAAATATACTGCTAAATGCAAATATATTGAGTATTTACATGATAATGGATGCAATGATGATGCATTGCTTGAATATGAGGATGGAGAATATTATAGACCGTATAATATCAAAATAACTGTTAATGAAAAAGAAACAAAAGCCATAGCTACTTATCATTATGACGATAAGAAGTATTATTTCTGCTTTGTTGACATAGCTGATGATGTGCCTGTTTTAGAAAGAGTTGGAAAGTTTAAGAATGGTGCAATTAATTCAATTATTTATAATGGAAAGGAATACTTGTTTGGTGCGAAAGGATATGAAATTGAAGGAAGCAAGTTGCCATATACCTGGAATGTAGAGCTACTTGAAAGTTTTTTTGATGTTGATACAAAAATTGATTACGACAATAAAGTATTAATTCTAAACTTTAAAAATCCGGAACCAAATTAATAAGAACATGGTCAAAATATAAAAAGGATGTGATTTTATGAAAAGATTTTTGTCCCTTGCACTGATAGGTGTGTTAGCACTGACAGGATGTACTTTTGAAGTAAAAATTTCAAATAAAGATAACAAATATGGAAGGGGTTCAAACATAAACATGATACCAACATTAAAAGATACTATATCAGGTGATTCAATATGGTGTGCAACATTCCAGCTTGTGTGGAACGACATGAAGAATGAAGTGGTAAAGCAAGATGTCATCTTCCAAGAACAACCGACAATTGTAGATAATTTAAATAAAGAGGGATTTACATCGGATATGCTTTCTGATGAGTATTATTATAAGGCGTATGGTTTAAAAACATTGAAACTAAAAGAACAAATTGAAAAAGGAATAAAGGATAAATTTAATGAAACTAGTGATATATTAAATGATTTTGGATGGGATTCAGATCAAGTAAATGATGATACAAATCCTGATATTTCAAGATATTTCTTCTATGCTATGCTAAAAAGAGAATTTGAGTTCCCTAAAGTGTTTACAAAACTGGAAAATGGTAGTTTTGCAAATACATACAATGATGTTAAATATTTTGGAATTGACAGAACTACAAATTCAGATGTGTATTCACAAGTAAAAGTACTATACTATAATTCTAAAGAAGATTTTGCAGTAAGCCTACAAACAAAAAATAATGATGAAGTGGTATTGTGTAAATCTCCAAAAGGAGAGAACTTTGAAGAAATTTATAAAAATTTAAAAGAATCTTCAGAAAATTATACGGGCAAAAAATACTTCACAAAGTATGATTCATTAAAAGTACCATATATAAAATTTGATGAGAAAAAGGAATATACAGAACTAGCAAATAAGCCATTTATGACGGCTGATGGAAATGTTGCGGAAATTGAAAAGGCTATTCAAACAATTAAATTTGAACTTGATGAAAAAGGTGGAAAAATTAAGAGTGAAGCTGGAATTGGAATGAAAGTAACTAGCATGGCACCAATAGAAGAGCCAGAATATAGATATTTTTATTTAGATGATACTTATGCAATGTTCCTAAAAGAAAATGACAAGGATGTACCTTATTTTGCAGCTTTGATTGCAAATATTGAAAATTATCAATAAGTAAATATTTAGTTAATAAAATGGATGCTCTTAGAGTATCCATTTCTTATTCAATAGGAATGTAACAAATTTGCAACCTTTTATGTATTAATTTTCTTTCCTCTTGCATAAAAAACTTTAATTTATGCAAGAGATTTTCTCCTTTTCATTAGAAAAACTCTTGAGGGTCGAAAGATTTTTTTGACTCATTTAAAGAAATTAAAATTTCATTTTCTTATTTCCCGAGTTATTCTATCTAATAACACATAAATATGTGAAAATGTTGAAATCTTGGAGTAAAAATAATATAATTGGTTTATAAATTTAGGAAAGGATTCAAAATCAACTACGCGTAAGGTTTTGAAAAGATATCTATGAATAAAAATGTTATAATACTTGGAGCTGGAGGGCATGCAAAAGTTATTGCTGATATAGTTATAAAATCTGGAGATACTTTGCTAGGCTTTTTAGATGATAATATAGAAGTTGGAACTAGAATAATAGATGAATATGTAGTTTTAGGAAAGTTAGAAGACAGTGTAAACTTTAACTGCAAAGAAAATGTTTGTTTTGCTTTTGGAATAGGCGATAACAGAGTACGCAAGAAAATTTATGATGAATTTAGGTTAAATTATTACACTGCGATTCATCCAACAGCAATAATTGGACTAAATGTAAAAATAGGCGAGGGAACTGTAATTATGCCAAATGCAGTCGTAAATGCGTCTGCTCGAATTGGAGTTGGATGTATTATAAATACTTGTGCTGTCATAGAACATGATAATGTAATATGTGACTTTGTACATGTGTCACCTAATGCAACACTTTGCGGTCGAGTTTTTGTGGGTAGTTTCACCCATATAGGTGCAGCAACTGTTGTAAGAAATAACATAAGTATATGTGAAAATGTCGTTGTTGGTGCGGGTGCTGTTATTGTAAAAAATATAACAGAAGAGGGTGTATATATAGGTGTGCCTGCAAAGAAAAGATTTGAAAGTGTTATTTAAAAAATATGGAGGATAAAAATGCAAAAGAATGTATTGGAATACCTAGAAGATTCGGCAAAAAAGTTTCCTAACAAATTGGCGTATGCTGATGAAAATGAAAGAGTTACTTTTTCCGAATTAGAAAATGAAGCTAAAAGAATAGGAACAAATATATCAAAGAAGTTTAACAAAATAAACTCTCCAATTGCTGTTGTGGTTGATAGAAATATTAGAAGTTTGGTAGCTTTCTTTGGAGTACTTTACAGTGGGAATTATTATGTGCCAATAGATAATAAAATGCCTAAAAAGCGTATGGAAACTGTTCTTGAAAATCTTAAACCTGCACTTGTTATATATTTTAGGCAAGACGAAGAATTAGTTGAAGATTTAAATAACTGCAATAAGATTGAGTTTGATGAAGTTTTGAATTCTGAAATTGATGAAGACATTCTTTTAAAAAATAGAAATAAAATATTGAACATTGATCCTGTCTATATAATATTTACATCTGGTTCTACGGGCGTACCTAAAGGAATTGTCATACCTCATAAAAACGTCATAGACTTTATAGACTGGATGGCAGAAAAATGTGAATTTTCTAGTGATGATATTATGGCAAATCAGGCACCATTTTATTTTGATTTATCAGTTAAGGATATATATCTAACATTGAAGTGTGGTGCAACAACATATATATTGCCTAAAAAAACGTTTATGTTTCCAATCTTACTTGTTAATTTCTTAAATGAAAATAAAGTAACAAGCTTAATTTGGGCGACTTCAGCATTTAATCTGATTGCTAATTCAAATGTGCTTTCCAAGGCAACACCTAAATATTTAAAAAAGGTAGTACTTGGAGGTGAAGCTCTTTTAGCAAGTAAGTTAAATATTTGGAGAAAAGTACTTCCAAATGTTCAATACATAAATTTATATGGGCCAACGGAGGTTACTGTGGATTGTACTTATTATAAAGTTGAAAGAGAATTTAAGGACCATGAGGCAATTCCTATTGGTAGAGCATGTGAAAATAAAGAGGTTTTATTACTTAATGAAAATTTAGAACTTGTTCCAGATGGCGAAGTTGGAGAGATTTGTGTTCGTGGTACTGGTCTTGCGAAAGGATATTATAATGATGGTGAAAAAACATCACAAGCTTTTATACAAAATCCTTTGAATCCATACTTCCCAGATATTATATATCGAACTGGGGATCTTGGCAAAAAACTTGATGATGGCATGATATATTTTGAAACTAGAAAAGATGGGCAAATTAAACATGGCGGTTACAGAATTGAACTTGGAGAAATAGAACGTGCATTAAATAGTTTTAGCAAAATCTCTGCGACTGTGTGCATTTACAAAAAAGAAGAGGATAAAATCATTTGCATATATGAGGGGAATGCTACAGATGAAGAGATTGTAAATCATATAAAAACTTTAATTCCTAAATATATGTTTCCAAATCGATTTATTAAACTTGATGTTATGCCATATAATGCAAACGGAAAAATAGATAGGGTAAAGCTAAAAAACGAATATGTTTAAGAATATAACAAAACATATATTATGAAGAGGAGAAATATTAAAATGGAGAAAATTAAAAAGATTTTAAAAGAAATTAGACCAGATATTGATTTAGAATGTAAAACACTTGTTGATGATGGAGTATTAGACTCATTTGATATAGTTACATTAATTAGTGAATTAATTGCAGAATTTGATGTTGAAATAAATGTTGAAGATATAGTCCCTGAAAATTTTAATTCAGTAGAAGCAATATACAATTTAGTAGAAAGGTTGAAGTAAAATGTCATTTGTATCATGGCAATTTGTAGGATTTGTAGCACTTAGCACACTTTTGTATTATATATTACCAAAGAAGTTTCAATGGATGTTTTTACTATTTATAAGTTTATTTTTTTATAGCCTAGGTGGAACAAAAGTTTTGCTTTATTTGATGGTTACAATTTTGACTACCTATGGAGCTGGAAGGTTAATAGGTAAACTTAATAATAGTATGGCTGGCAATTTAACAAAAGAAGAAACTAATAAAATAAAAACTAAGAAAAAATTGTGGGTACTAGCAAGTTTGATTTGTAATTTCGGCATGTTGTTCTTTTTTAAATATTGGAATTTTTCAGCAGGAATACTCAATAATACATTCAAATTCAGTTTGCCGATTTTAAATTTGATTTTGCCTCTTGGCATTTCATTTTATATTTTTCAATCTATAGGATATGTAATTGATGTTTATAGAAAAAAGTATGAACCTGAAAAAAATGTTTTTAAATATGCATTATTTGTATCTTTCTTTCCGCAAATGGTGCAAGGACCAATAAGTAGATTCAATAATTTAGGAAAACAATTAGAAGAACCACACAATTTTAGTTTTGAAAACATTGAAGCGGGATTAAACTTATTATTATGGGGATATTTTAAAAAACTTGTTATAGCGGATAGAGCGGCAATAATTGCAAAAATTGTATTTAATAATTTTGAAAATTACGGAGGAGCAATAATATTATTTGGTGTGATATTTTATTGTATACAACTATACTGTGATTTCTCAGGGGGGATAGATATAACTCGTGGTGTTGCAAGACTATTGGGAATAGATTTAGTTGATAATTTTAGGCGACCTATTTTTTCAACATCACTTCAAGACTTTTGGAGAAGATGGCATATAAGTTTAGGAACATGGATGAAAGATTATTTATTTTATCCCTTATCGCTTTCTAAACCATTTGTTAAGTTAGGAAAGTTTATACGCAAGCACATAAGCGGAAAGGCTGGACAAATAATACCAGTTTCAATTGTCACATTTATTGTGTATTTAGTTATAGGCATATGGCATGAAGCAAGCTTTAAGTATATAGCTTTTGGATTATGGAATGGAACGGTAATAACACTTTCACTTTTATTAGATCCATTGTTTATAAAATTAAAACAAAAGTTACATATAGATGACAAAAATAAGTGGTTTAATATGTTTAGAATGATTAGAACATCTGCTTTAGTATTAATAGGAAGGTATATCACGAGAGCAGCAAATCTAGGAACTACATTTTCTATGCTAAATAAAACATTTACTAACTTTGAAGTTAGCGAATTGACAAATGGAACTCTACTTAATTTGGGCCTTACAACAGGTGACTTTGTTATAGTAGGACTTAGTGTGATGCTATTACTATTTATCGAGGGATTACAGGAGCACAATGTTGATGTTACAAAAAAATTGAAAGAAAAGAATATAGTTTTGCAATATGCAATTCTTACATCATTTTTAGTAATTATTGCGGCTTTTGGAATATACCGTGGCGATTATATAGCTTCAGAATTTATATATAAACAGTTTTAATGTTGTACAAAAGGAGGAAATAATATGACATCTAAAAAATGGTGTGCAATGTTTTTAGTATCTCTTATAACTGTTTTGGGAATAATAATATTGCTTAATGTACTAGTTGATCCATTTGGAGTATTTGGAGATAGGATATTTAATTGGTATTCGCATTCATTTACCAATAATCCTAGAGTTGCTAAAATAAGTTATTTGGATAAACACTATGAAGAATATGATTCGTACATAATTGGTGGTTCATCAACAAGTTCATTCACTACAGAAGATTTGAATAAATACTTTAATGCAAAGTTTTACAATATGATAATGTATGGCTCGGACATGCTTGACGTTGAACAAACTTGTGAATATATTTTAAAAAATTATAATGTCAAGAATATTATAGTGAATGTATATTTGGAGAGTACAACAGTATATGACGAAGAGGGCGATAAATTAACTAAAAATCTTCATGCAAAAGTAAATGGTGAAAACAAGATTTCATTCTATTCAAGATATTTAACAGCATCACCAAGTTATGCATTTGCAAAAATAAGAGACGCACAAAAAGATACATATCTTACACAAACTTTTGATGTTTTTGATGTGGCAACAGGTGCGTATGATAAAAAAGTTCGTGATGTAGAACCTATTGGAGACATAGAATCATATCTTGAAAAGAATCCAATTTTTATTAATTATCCTCATACAGATATTGTTATGACAAAGATTAATGAAACAGTTTCAAGCATAAAGAGAATAAAAGAGATGTGTGATGAATCAAACGTTAATCTAGTTATAGTTACAGCACCATCATATTACGAATATTTAAAATGTTTTTCAAAAGAAGATATTTTAGATTTTTATACGAAAATAGCTGAAGTAACACCATTCTGGGATTTTGCATCAAGTTCTATTTCAAAGGAACCAAGGTACTTCTATGATGAAACACATTTTAGAAATGCAGTAGGAAAAATGGCTATTGCAAGGATGTTTAATGATATATCAGTATATTATCCAAATGATTTTGGTGAAGTTGTTACCGTAGAAAATGTTAAAGAACATGTTGAAAATATGTTTGAAATTATAAATGATACAAGTGAATATACAATAAAAGTACCAATACTTATGTATCATCACATAAAAGATGGAGCAAATTCGGATGTTACTATAACACCAGAATTGTTCGAAGAGCATATAAAGACGTTGTCAGAGAATGGATATACAGGAGTTATGATAAATGATTTGGTAGAATATGTTGAAAAAGGAATACCACTACCAGAGAAGCCAATATGCATTACATTTGATGATGGCTATTTAAGCAACTATGAGCTTGCTTTTCCAATACTTAAAAAGTATAATATGAAAGCGACTATATTTGTCATAGGTTCTTCGATTGGAAAAAATAAGTATAAAGATACTAATTATGAAATAATTCCGCATTTTGGATTTGAAGAGGCAAACATAATGCAACAATCTGGATTAATAGATATTCAAAGTCATACTTATGATATGCATCAATCAGAAAAATATGAAGCTGGTGACAAAGTAAGAGAAAGTGCTGTGGAGTTAAAAAACGAGACAGAGGAAGATTTTATTAAGGCATTAACAGACGATTACAATAAAATGGAACAGATATTTGAAGAGAAGATGAATAAAAAAATCACAGCCTTGGCATATCCACATGGAGAGTATTCAACACTTTCAAGCGTGGTGTTAGAATCTCTTGGAGTAAAAGCTACGTTTGGAACAGTAGCAAAATCAAATATAATAATTAAGGGGTTACCACAATCGTTAATTGGTCTTAATAGATATAACATTTGTGAGGAAGTATCAACAAAAAAATTGTTGAGCTTTATAGAAGAATAAAAAATGTGAAAGGAATGAATTAGAATGAAAAACAAAAGCTTTATTATTGTTATAGTACTAATTGCTCTTGTCATAGGATTTGGAATATGGAAAACAACATATAAAAATAATGAAGAAGATATTATTAACCCATCTCAATCGGGAGATGAAACCAATGTAAGTGGTGAAACATCATTAGATAAAGTAAAATATGTTAATGAGATAAATTCTTACGTTGAGGAAATAAATAAGAATTCTGGAGATGTGATACAATATAACACATTGGCAACAACAGAGGAATTAGGAAGTGACATAGAAGAGTTTATTAATAGTTTTAATACAGAAGGAGCATATTCTACAATTAATGTATTAAAAAATAAGTTAATAGAAATAATACCTGCTAGTGATTTCTTAGACCTTCAAAGCTACTACTATAAAGATGGAGACTTAGTAATGTATAAACGTGATTTTATAGGAATTGGTGGATGTGCAAAATACTACTTTAAAGATGGAGAACAAGTTGCATTAATAACTCTTGTTGAACCAGAAATGAATTTTAAACCAGAGCAGAGTGCGAGCATAATAAAAAGAGCTAAAAACAATTATTCAGATTTCTTCACATCAGATTTTTATTCTATAGAACTAAAAGATGGAACTAGAATAAATCTCGGCATGGATGGAGATATAATTGGTACTATAGGTAAGAGAGTTGTTTCTAGTGGGGAGACAAAAACAGATTGGCAGAGTATAAGCATAGAAGATGTAAAATATGATGATTTTACTATAAGAATAGTAAATAGTTCAGTGGATTCTGATAGAAGTATTATGGATATAACTACGCATAGCAAAAATGTTAAACTTCCTAAAAACTTAGAATTAGGGATGAATGTTGAAAAAATTGAAGCAACATTAAATCGACCAATTGAGGAAATTCCTAATGTTGAGTACAATTCGGATTATTATGATTTTAAATTTGATAAGGTGTATTCTTATGATGATATAGAGAAGTTCAACAGAGAAATAATATTTTATATGCTAGAAAGTAAATTGGTGGCTGTTGAAATGCTTGATGCATTAGACGCATAAGAAATATAAATAGATATTTAAATTTGTTAATTCTAAAAAAAAACGAGAGCATCACAGTCGTTTTAAAATTATTTACACAAGAAAGATGAAAATCGAAGATTTTCATCTTTCTTGCTAATAGAGAAGTAGTAGAAACATTGACTTGTTATTAGAAAGATAGAGTAGTAAAATGGTATAAAAATAAGTATTTGTGGGGGTAGTTTGTAATGAAATACATCTTTGTATCAGATATTCACGGAAATGTTGAGGGATTAAATATAATATTAAATAAATGTAAAGATGAAAAAGCTGATAAATTAATTATATTAGGAGATATAGCAGCGAGCATAGATAGGGAAGATAATATTAAAATTGCAGGGATTTTAAATGAATTAAATGACAAGGTTGAGGTTATACGCGGAAATTGTGACACAATAGAATTTGAAGAATTATTGAATTTTGAAATTTTTGATATAGACACACTATATATAAATAATAAATTTGTTACAATAACGCATGGACACTATTATAATTATTGGGAGTTACCTTCGAATTGTGGTGATATTTTTATTCAAGGCCATACGCATATTCCTATGCTAAAAAAAGAAAATGGAAAAATTTTAGCTAATCCAGGTTCTATAACAAGACCAAAGGGCTGTGATTTGAGATGTTATTTACTTTTAGATGAGAAAAAATTAAGCTTAAAAACTTTGGATGAGAAATTAGTCAAGGAATTAAAGATTGATTAACTAATGAAAAATGAAAGAGATAAATTCGTTATTGGAAAGAGTGATTTTATGAGAGTTTTTTCTGCTGTAAATAGAAAAATTAAATTTAGAGAAAAGGATTACGTTGATATTAATTATATTAGAGAGGATGGAAAAGCTGTAATTCCAATAGAATTGAAAACATTAAACGAACTTTATATGCATCACGATTACGAAAAATTAATATTGTCTGATGATATATACAATTATATTAAAGAGGTTGCATCAATAATTCCTTTTAAATATGATATTGTGTTAGAGTTTCATTGCCCTCCAATTGATGTTGAAACACAAGATAGAATAAGAAGAATTATAAAAAATAATTATGGTATGGAAATTGATGATTTAGATTATGAGAGTAGATGGGAAAAATATATTTCTATTGCACTTTTTGTTATAGGTACGTTGTTTTTATTGATAGGATACGCTTTACCAGATTACACATGGTTTATTATAAGAGATATGGTTTCAATAGTAGGATGGGTTATATTGTGGGATATGATGGAAACAATAATTTTTACATCAAACAAGAGAAAACTTGAGAGATTAAACAATATTCAGATATATGACAGTCAGGTAGAATTTATCTTTGATAAAGGAGAAAATAATAAATGAAAAAAGAAAAATGGTGTACAATTATATTGGCATTCATAGTTTTTTTATCATTTTTCATTATAAACAAAAATGTTGTTTATTCTGGAGATGATTACTATTTCCTTAGTTTTAGTAGTTGTAATCTTAATGAATATATTTCAAAAATGATAAAACATTATAGATTAGATAATGGAAGAATTATCGTTCATATTCTTGATACTTTGTGCTTAAAATTTCCGATAGTGCTGTGGAGTGTAATTAACAGCTTAATGCTTACAGGAATTTGCTATTTTATGGCGAAAATTGCTACTAATGACGATACAAATAAAATGGCAATTGCGCTTTCAGTAGCTTTTGTATTGATTTCATCACTAGATATACTCATAACAAATCAAAGTGTTTATTGGATAACTGGTTCTTTTAACTATGTATATCCAATTTTAATGCTACTGATGTATTGGAATTTTTTAACTAAAATAGATTATGGCAAAAAATACTATATTTTTGCGATAATATTTGCTTTTCTAGCTTCTGCAAGTGTTGAACAAGCTGGAATGATGGCTTTTGGACTTACATTATTAACTATGTTAAAAAAATCAGAAGGCATAAACAAATTTTTTAATAAAAACAAAAAAATACTTTTTTTATTAATTATTACATTATTAAGTCTGCTAACAGTGTTATTAGCACCATCACAATTCGTTAGAATGAATTCAGGGGAAGAATTGAATATTGTTGAAAGAAGTATTCGAAATGTTAACTTTATTATATATCAATTTGTTTGCCTAGAAAACATTATGCCCTATGTAATACTTTTAAACGTTTTTGTGTTTGTCTTTGCGGCACTAGATAGGCAAAAAAGTAAGGTAAATATCCTTGTATATGTTTCTGCAATTATGAATCTTTGTTTAGTTATATATTGTGTAAATAATATAAGTACTGAAGAGGACTTATTATATAAAGTTGAAAATGTTTTAATTTTGGTTATGATCTTTGTTACATGTGTGTTTAATATAATTTGGTTTGGATTAAAAACAGAGAAAAACTTTTTTAGTACACCTACTATTGCGATGTTTTTACTTATAGAATCACAATTTATGATGATTATTTCGCCAGTAATTGGGTACAGAAATCTTTTAGCTGGTTTTATGATGCTTACATTTCTGGTTACTTTGTTGATAAGTAAAATTCAAAATAAGAATATATCTATGATTTTAATTACAATTATGTTTATGATTTGTGGAATTGTTAATAATCTTGGAACTGCATATGGCTATTATGAGAATAAAATAATAGATAATTTAA
>CAVHNT010000006.1:5393-21829 GCA_963637565.1 bacterium | reverse complement strand
GAGAGATTTTCTTCCTTTCGGTCGAAAACTCTCGAGGGACGAAAGAATGAAAATCTTTGATTTTCATTCTTCTTGCAATATAAAGATTTTAATTAATCTGTGGAAGCTTTAGTTTTGTAGTGCTGCATTAATACCATCTGCAACAAGTTTTGAAAGATTTGAGATTATATCATCTATATCATTTGGTGTAACCATGAAATCGAAGTCCTTATTTTCTAATATATCTTGCATATAATTTTTATTTTCTAAAGGAGATTTTACATCTTCAAATTTATCCGAAACATATTCGATAGCTTCATTTATGATAGTTGGCACTCCAACAACTGTTGGAACACCAATTGCAATTACTGGAACGCCAAGCGATTCGTTAGTTATTGAAAATCTATTATTTTTAACTCCAGAACCAGGAGTTATACCTGTATTACTTATTTGAATAGTTCTACTAATTCTGTTCATATCTTTTGCAGCAAGTGCATCAACAATAATAACTAAATTAGGCTGTATTTTTTCTACTATTCCTTTTACTATTTCACCAGTTTCTATTCCAGTTGTTCCAAGCACTCCGGGAACTATTGCACTAACAGATGTTGTGTTTTCATTTACTAGTTCCGGAGCGTATTCAAAAAGGTGCCTTGTGATACTTAAATTATCAACAACTTTTGGGCCAAGTGCATCAGGTGTAACATCACTATTTCCTAAGCCCACCACGAGTACGGTATCTTTTTTTACTATATGCGAGATGTCTTTAATAACATAAGCCATCTTATCAATTATTTTTTTATCAATACTCTCAACCTCATCATTCATATATTTTGATTCTATTGTAATATAATCACCGATTGGTTTCCCAAGTGATGAAGCTCCTTCTTCAGAAAGTATCTTTACATGCGTAAACAAAAAATCTTTGTCAGAATCATCTATTTTTGTTTCTACACCAGGAACTTCATCTTTTATGTTTTGAGCTTTTTTATAGATTTCTCTTGTTTCTAATGCCAAATCTGTTCTTATTTTAAAATTCAACTTAAATCACCTCTAAAATATTTTGGACTAAAATAATATATTATATTCAAAGTTTCAAAAATATGTAAATTTACTATATATGTGCAATTTGAAAAGAATATTTTGAAGTTTTTATTGATACTTTTGGGTGTTTAGGGTACAATTATACTAAGAGTATGAAAGGGGCGACGCCTTATGAGTTTCTTAGAGAAATTTCAATCTGCTAAAAATGCTGTGAAAAAAGTTTATAATGGAATAAGAAAAACTATAAAGAAAATTGCTAATTTTACCAAATTTGCATTGACGACTGTAGGACAAGTTGTAATATTATTGACTGGAGTAGTTATAATAATTGTACTCGTTATGGTTGGAATCAGAACAATCTATCACCAGTTAGGCAAGTGGTTTAATGCCGATTATGGTGGCATTGCGGCTGAAGGCGACTATGATGTTTTAGTTGGGAGTCTTTCTAGTGCAGGATATGATTCTTTTATAACAGAACAAAATTGGCAAGATTTTAATGCATATGAATATTCTGTTCTTATAGATGTTGCAGAGTATTTGTATCAAGGGCAAAAAGAGTATTTAGCTGGTAATGCAGATTCTTATGAAATAGTTGATGCAAGATCGACAACTGCAGGAAGTGGAAAAGGACCTACAAAAGCAGCGTCTCCTAAATATTTACCATATTTACCAGTATCAGTTGAGTATGACATAACACAGCTTACTTATGAAAATTGGGTAAAGAATGTTTTAGCTGGACAACCTTCCCCTAGATTTGGTCTTAGCAATCCTAGTGATATCGGATTGGAGGGGACGGGGTATACTGCGATGGGTGGAGATTTAAATTGCGTTCCACCTATAATAACATATGAATATAGGGCAAACCCATACCAAGATGGTGCTGGTTCATTAGTGCCATACATAACTGTATTAAGAGAACAATTTAAATATAGATATTATACAGTTGGTGCTGCTGGTGATGCTCAACAAGTTGGCACTGGTAGTAGTGCAACAAATGGTAAAAGAAGTAATTATGAAGGTTCAGGTAAATATGCCACGAATGACGGAAATAAAGGTGTAAATATCACAGCGGAAAATATTGGTGATATAAATCTTATGGAATACAACTCGCTGTTAAATATTTATAATAATTATCTTCCTAAAAATACTAATGTATCAAATGATGTTATGAGGGTTCAATTAGATAATGCGGGTAATGCCATACCTTTTTCAGAACAACTTGTTAATTATAGTGATTCTGCTAACTGGCCAGTTGCGGATGATAAATTTGAACAACAGTTGTATTATACTGACAGCTATGGTAGCACGGCTTATAAATTCCCTTTGCAACAATTAATTGATAGATATTTACCAAAGGCTAGTATGTTGACGGCATGGTATATAATAAAAGACGGAAATAGTGATGAAACATCTCAAAATTATGCTTTCGCTGTAAAAGAAATGATGAAGGACATAAAAAACATATACAATTATTACTGCTTGGACAATGAGTCAATGGCGAGTGAAACTGTTTCTTCGGTACAATATGACGAAGATGGTAAAATTATAAGAGATGATGATGAGAAAGCAATAATGGAAGATGTAGAGAAGAAATATGCTTCAACAAACAAGGAAACATTTATTAAATTTGGACAAGCAGGCTTACAAGCTAACAGATTCAGCGTTTTTGAATTGTATAATTCAAGTAGCTTCAGTTCGAAAGGCGAATCTGTTCCTCAATGTACTAATTCAAATGTAACTTTAACAGATGTTGAAGAAGTAGTTCCAGTAGTAAATGACTTATTATCTGATAATGCAGAGTTCTTACAAAAATTTAAACTAAAAGTAGTATTTGATTATGAGTTTTCATATGACTATAATACAACAATTACTGTTCCACCAAGTGATGATGATCAGGATAATGACGGTAAAGCGTTTAAATTGTTTGTTCCAACTGAAGACTCAAGCAAGGTAAAAGTAGTAAAGAATAAGTTGTATATTAAAGAGAATTATAAAGGAATTGGAAAGGGTAAGGTTTATGATATTGTAAATGCTTCTGTTAAAAGTGGTGGTGTTCAATATGAACTAACAAAATCAAAAACGGGTGGAAGCTTTACTGTTACAAATACAGAAACGGGAAGTGGAGTATCGGATTTTGAAGTGGAATATAACCCAAATGACGTTGGCGAAACAGGAAGTAGAGAAACAATATCTGACTACTTATTCTACGAAGCGGTAAAAACAGCAGAAGGATCATTGCAAGAAAATGAAACTGTAAAAAATGCTCAAAAATACGCGGCAGAAAAGAACGAAAAACAACTTGTAAATTATGAGTATCTTTTCCCTAAGCCAGGTACGGTTGAATATGATTCAAAGACAGGAGAGGTTAAATGTAAGCCGGTTGACTTCTTTGAAGGATATCATCAAAAGTTCCCATTTTATAATTTTTCTGTAGCTGGTGAGAACGAGGCTAATAAAGGAACAATACGAAATGCACTAAGTGATGAGATTGAAGGTGCATCTAAAACATTAACATCTATAGAGGAATTCCAAGAGTTACTAAGAGAAGCGGCCACAGCAAGTCCAAACGCACCTAACCAATCTAATTTGGTTTCGCCATCTAGAGATGTTGTTCCTGGAAGTTTTTCGGTTAGTATAAGTAATATAAGAATTGTGGGATACACTGATGACGGAAAGCCTGAGTACAAGAAAGCAAAAGATATGGATGAACGTGCTGTTTTTGATATAACAGAAGAAACAATAACGTTAACCATGTATGTACCCCAAAAGAGAATGTCAGTAATGCTTGTTACAGATGTTGATACATGGGCAAAACATGCAACATATACAAATAAAATTGTACAAAATCCTTTTGTACCTGATAATTATAGATTTGTTATGCCACACTCATACTTTAGTTTTGGTGTGAAAATATTCCATATTACAGAGAATGCAACATATAGGTATAATTTGTATAAGAAGTATTTTTCAAAGCTTGGTAGCTCTGAGCCTGCAATTAAAGAAGCTGATATAATGACAATGCTTATGAGTTGGGAAAAATATGCAGAAGGAAATGAGACAGCATACGCCTTTATGCGTGACTTGTATAAGCTTGTAATGTGTATAAGAAAGAACGGAGGTATACTAGATACTGCATATAGTTATTTGTACTTATCTGATTCTATATGGGATTTTGATGAAGGAATAACTCAAATGAAATTCTGGACCGAACGACTCGCAGCAGAGCCGAGTGAGGATTCACTTTCAGAAGAAGAGCAAAAGAAAATGAAGCTAAAAAAAGATGAAATATATTGGCAAGTTGTTGATTATGAACACTATGATGAATGTAAAAATGCTGATGGAACTACAAAAGTTTATGCATTGTTCCCGCATGGAAATCCATATGTTAGGACATATTTTATGACAGAGGCAATACAAAAAGGCAGATTTAATGATGGCGGATATGAAGAAGGGCATGGTGGTGCCGACTGGTCTGCACGTTCAATAACAAAGAGTATTCTGAACCAGGCAGATGCTGTAGCTACAAAAGTATACGATTATGCACTTCAACAACTTGAGATGCAAAAACAGATAAATAGCGGAAGAATGAAAACTTCAATAATAGATAAAGTGTTTAATACAGGAGACACAGCCGGCGTCGAATATGGAAGTGCAAAAGAAAAATTAGATAGTGAATTAGAAGAATATTCAATATATTCACCTATTGTTTCAATTGCACCGGGTATAGTAATGAAGGCAGAGTATAATTGCTATAGTGGTTTCTGTGTTACAGTTAAACACACTAGTGGAGATGGTGTATCTTCCGTACGAAGTAGTTATGTTCATATGAAGAGATGGCCAAATGTACAAGCTGGAGATATTATAGGTGCTGGAACTATAGTAGGTTATGAAGGAACAACAGGAAATAGTGGTGGACATCACTTGCATATGGGTTGCAGTGTCAATGGAAAAGCAGAAAGCCCTGCAAAATATATGGGACCAATATTTGCACCGTTCTATAATAAAGAAAAAGCTTTAGAAGTAAGATCTGGTATGTCAAATAATCCAAAGTATATAATAGCATCAGATTACTATTCTTTAATTAGGACCGTAATATTAGACAAAGTACTTGAAACAGGTGTGCCTTACAAAGAGGATGATATAATAGAAACAAACAACGATTTAAAATTCTTACAATCAGCTTCTTTCATTACTCAGAGTGGTGAACGTTACATTGTAGTTGATCGTACAGAAGCTAAAAACGAATCTATTCTACTAAAGAAAGGGAACAAATATATTGTCAAAGAAGGTATAACAGATCCAAAGTACTGGTTATGCACAATAGAATTTGAAAATGCTCAAGGAGCTAATGACGACCCATATATGGATGGATTGCTTGAAAACGAATTTTTAAATCTTGGAGCATCAGAAGGAATTAGATTAAAAGTAATTGATGCACAAGAAGTTAAATTTAATGATATATCAATGGGCACAATTTCGGTAAAAACAACTAAGACATCTTCGGAGATGGCACCTGTTATTTGGGGCAACAACGTACCTTTGTATCCTCTTGTTGAAGATATTAAAGACGCAATAGACGCGTCAGCATTGAATAATATTAAAAGGTATACTCCTGGTAATGAAGCAAATGGCGATAAAACATTGAGAACAGTTAAAAAGAAAAATGATGATGTTAGAGCATCTTCGCAATTCTTTAATATGAACAGTTCATTTGCAAGAGAAAGATTATCACTTCCGGTAGGATTATTACTTAGAATGGCGGATATTGAGAATCCATATGTTGTAGCTTTTTATGATGGACCTATAGCAACAAGTACGCCTGTAGCTAGTTCAAACAAACTCCCTGGTGGAATGGTTTCTGACTTAATACAACTACAGGAATCAATGAAACTTAAAATGCTAATAACTGATGAAGACAATATAACAAGTGGTGAATTTGATTCTGCAATGGAAACGGCTATAAATAACAAACTGTTCCCTTACTTAAGATCATTTGAATATGGACCTGTAGGCACTGGAGTATTAGGTTCTCTTCAGGGATATGAAAAAGATAATTTCCAAATTAATAATGTTATTTTATATAATAGTGCTGTTACATATGGGACATACAAGACAGCAATAGAAGTAGGACATAAAGCTGTATATATGGCGGCAATTGTAGCAGGACTAGACCCAACGTTCCTTGCGGGTGTAGCAAGCTGTGAATCTGGTTTCTTGCCAAGTAATGAATCAGAGGAAATTCCAGGAAGAAATAGAGGATCAGCTGAAAAAGATGTAATGCAATTTGAATATAAAGGACAATTAAAGAATTTAAGAAGAGCACAAGGACTTCTTCAAGTAATGCCGTCTTTGGCAATGGGAATATATCGTTCAAAAGGAATCACTGATACTGAAACCATGATTGCTATGATGAGAACTCCATATACCAATGCCTTGACTGGTGCAGAATATATAAGAAGTCATGTTAATAAACTTAATGGAGACGCTGATTTGTACGCTGCTGTAAAGAGTGCGGCACAATCGCCATCTATAATAGCATTAGCTAAAGATATTGGAGCTTCACCAGAACAAATTGTAATATATGCAGCATCTGCTTATATGTATAACAAAGGACCAAATTCAAGTGCAATAAAAGATAAAAGTTTCTTTACTCGTATTGCAAGTATAAGCTATACAGAAGGTTCTTGGAGTATTAGTAATGCGGGAGCTATGCCTGGTTATACAGGAAAAGTTCTTCAATATATGCTTAGTCAGTCAACAAAGAGAAAGTAAAATCTTCCCCCTAAATGGGGGAAGATATCTATATTAATACGGAGGAATGTATATGAATAAAAGGGTAGTAAAGAGTACATTAATTTGTTTAGGCATAATCTTGGGACTAATACTTATTGAAAATGTAATTAGAAGTTCTGTAAAAGTTGTTGAACATGTAAAAAATAATAGCGAAATAAAAAAGGAACAAAAAGAATATGAAGCTTCAGATGAGTATAAAGAAGACAATTATGTAGAAAAATGTATAAAATTGGCATTTGAATACTTAAAAAACGAAGATTATGAAGCTCTTTATGATATGATTACTCCTGAATATAAGGACTTTAAGCAATTAACTGGAACAGAAGAACTAAAAAAACAAATACAAGACTACATAGGAGCATTTGAAACAGCTTCACTCCTTGATTATAAGAATTTGTATGAAAGGTATAATTGTAAGGTCGCAATAACAAATAATGGAAAAATGAATGTAAAAAAAGTAATGGTCACACCAAAGAACGATGGAACCTTTACAATAATATTTGATGATATTGATATGATTATAAGTGGTGACGAAAGACATAATTATTCGGACAAGAAGATTAAGTTTAACATCCTTTATGAAGTAAAATATCCGGATTGTAAAATTTATGTTGCAGACGTTACCAATATCAGTGATAAATTAATTGAAGGTACTTTTGAAGACTCTTCTATATATAGAACTGATAAAGTTGGATATAAGCCTGTGCAAGACACTTCAATTAATGTGAGCATAGCACCAAATGAGACGGCGAGGGTAAATCTGATTTTTGAAGATGTTAATACTACCTCATACGCATTAGATTCATATATGGAAATTTCATTAAAAGGCAAGGATGGAAAAATTATTAGTAAGACATCTATCTCTATGGATGAGGATTATTTTTTGTGATAACTAGATAACTATGTAAAATATAGGGGGATGTGCTTATGAAATCAAATAAAAAGAAAAAAATAATAATATTGCTGTTTTTCATTTCACTAATTGCTGCCATTATGCTAATTTTGATAAATAAATATGATGAATTTTTTGATGAAAAATATGGTATAGAAACGCGAATTGGTGAAAAAAGTATTGGTGGAGATATAGGTGTATATGAATATAAAGTTTTAATAGAAAAAACTATAGGACCTTATTTAAAAGCTTTGAAAAACGGGGAGTTTGAGACAGCATATAGTTATCATACACCAGAATATAATCAGTATGTTTCTTATGAAGAATTTTTAGATAATGTGAAAGATAAAAATTACGATTCATATACTGTTTTAAATGTTGTAAAAGTCACACAAAACATGTATGAAATAATATTAAATATGGCAGATGGAAACGAACATGAATTTTTAGCTATTGTAAGTGAGGATAAATCAACAATAACACCAGAAAACTTTTTATTATATAGTAATGTAAATGAAACAATAGAAAAGAAAAATGTAAGATATGAATTGAAAGGTTATAAAGTTTTACTAGATAAGTGTATATTTTATATAACGATAGAAAATAAGACAAATGAAGAGATAAATATAAATTCATCAAAAATAGTTACGACAGTAGGTTCGACTAAGGTTGCTGAAAATGGGAAATTTGTGGTTGCGCCTAAGTATAAACTTGACTTAGAAATTGAATTTAACACATCAGTTTCTTTTCCAAAAACATTTACTATAGAAAAGAAAGAAAAAAATAAAATTAGAACTTACGAATTTAAGCTATAGTTCGTGAATTAGACTATGTATAACAATAAAAAAATAATTATTGCTTTATTACAAATTATGTTATATAATGTACACGAACCTTGAGTTTGGTAATTAAGCATATCTCCGCTTAATTATCTAAGTCACAGGCGATTATTATTAAAGAAGGAGGTAAATAAAAATGGATAAAGCTCAAATAATTAAAGAGTACGCTACTCATGAAGGCGACACAGGTTCACCAGAAGTTCAAATAGCTCTACTTACAAACAGAATAGCAGAGCTTACAGAGCATTTAAAAGTTCATAAAAAGGATAATCATTCAAGAAGAGGACTTTTCAAAATGGTTGGACAAAGAAGAGGCTTACTTAAATATCTAGAGAAAACAGATGTTGAAAGATATCGTGCTTTAATTGATAGATTAGGTTTAAGAAAGTAATTATAAGGGAGGTAAACTTAAATAAAAGTTACCTCCCTTAAAAATAATTATACTTTGGGATTTTTTATGATGTAGGTGTAATGTGTGAGGGTTATTGCTAATCTTTAGACACTACAGCTACATATAAAACTCCAAAGGAAAAATAATAATATAATAATGAAGAAGCGTTAAGCTTCGGAAAAGGAGAAAAGATATGTTTAAAAGTTATTCAATGGAACTTGCAGGAAGAACGCTTACATTAGAAATAGGCAAAATGGCTGGGTTAGCTAATGGTAGTGTACTTGTAAGATACGGAGATACTGCTGTTATAGTAAATGTTACAGCATCAAAAAAACCAAGGGAAGGAATTGACTTTTTCCCACTTTCAGTAGATTACGAAGAAAGATTATATTCTGTTGGCAAAATACCAGGAAGTTTTCTAAAAAGAGAAGGAAAACCATCTGATAAAGCTATATTAGTTTCTCGTGCTATTGATAGACCAATTAGACCTTTATTTCCAAAGGATTTAAGAAATGATGTATGTGTAAATGCAATGGTACTTTCTGTAGACCCAGATTGTTCACCAGAAGTTGCTGCTCAAATTGGTACATCTGCTGCACTTTCAATTTCTGATATACCATTTAATGGACCAACAGCAGCAGTAAGTGTTGGATATGTAGATGGACAAATTGTTATAAATCCAACATTGGAACAAAGAGAAAAAAATAGGCTTAACTTAACAGTTGCAGGAACTAAAGAAAAGGTTTCAATGATTGAAGCTGGAGCTGATGAAATTCCAGAAGACGTGATGTTAGAGGCTATTATAAAAGGACATGAACAAATAAAGAAAATTGCTGAATTTATTGAAGAAATTCAAAAAGAAATAGGAAAACCAAAATTTGAGTATGAATCTTGTGCTGTTCCAGATGATTTATTCAATGAGATATATAATTTTGCAAGTGTTAAAATGTGTGACGCTGTTCAAGAAAAGGACAAAGACACAAGAGATAATAATGTTGCTGAATTACAAGCTGAGATTGAAGAATTTTTGAAAGCAAACCACACAGAGGAAGAGTTTGAAACAATCAAACCATTAATAGGCGAAGCTGTATATAAACTAGAAAAGAAAACAGTTAGACATTTAATTCTTGAGGAAAATAAGAGAGTTGATGGAAGAGCTATTGACGAAATCAGACCATTAAGCTGCGAAATAGACTTACTTCCAAGAGCACATGGTAGTGCGTTATTTACAAGAGGACAAACTCAAGTGTTATCAGTAACAACACTTGGAACAATTGGAGATGAACAAGAGTTAGATGGACTAGATGAAGAAGAATCTAAGAGATATATTCATCATTACAATTTCCCACCATATAGTGTTGGTGAAGCTAGACCTTCAAGAGGTCCCGGAAGAAGAGAAATTGGACATGGTGCACTTGCAGAAAGAGCATTAGCTCCTGTAATTCCTTCAGAGGCAGAATTCCCTTATACAATAAGAGTTGTTTCAGAAGTTTTATCTTCAAATGGTTCTACATCTCAAGGAAGTATTTGTGGAAGTACATTATCACTTATGGCTGCAGGTGTTCCTATTAAAGAGCCAGTAGCGGGTATTTCAACAGGTTTAGTAACTGATGACAATAACAGAGATAGATATATTATGCTTACAGATATTCAAGGACTTGAAGATTTCTTTGGTGATATGGACTTTAAAGTGGCAGGAACAAAAAATGGTATAACAGCTATACAAGTAGATATTAAAATAGATGGATTAACATACGATATAATTAAAGAAGCTTTTGAAAGAACTAGAATTGCTAGAATGTATATATTAAATGAAGTTATGCTAAAAGCCATTTCAAAGCCAAGAACTGAAATTTCAAAATATGCTCCTAAAATTATTACAATGGAAATTGATCCTGATAAAATTAAAGATGTTATCGGAAGTGGCGGAAAAGTTATTAACAAAATTATCGCAGATACTGGTGTTAAGATAGATATAGAAGATGATGGTAGAGTATTTATCGCTGGTCAAGATTCAGAGATGGCTAATAGAGCAAAAGAGATTATCGAAGCAATTACAATGGACCTTGAAGTTGGAAAGACTTATGTTGGCAAAGTTGTAAGAATTATGAATTTTGGTGCTTTTGTTGAGGTTGCTCCAGGAAAAGAAGGAATGATTCATATTTCAAAACTTGCTAAAGAAAGAGTTGAAAAAGTAGAAGACATAGTTAAAATTGGCGATACTGTTGCTGTTAAAGTTATTGAAATTGATGATCAAGGCAGAGTAAATTTAATGCGTATTGTTTAGTAGAAATTAACAATAGGAGTAATTTTGCAAGGCAGGTGCTAAATATATGGAAAATGATATTAGAATTGTTGCTTTTATTGGTCCGAGCGGAACTGGTAAAAGCCATAGAGCACAAATGGTAGCTAAAAGTAAAAATATCAGTTATATAATTGATGATGCAATTTTAATTCATGATAACAGAGTTATTGCTGGTACATCTGCAAAAAGAGCTAGTACAAAAATAGAATCTGTTAAAAGAGCGTTATTTTCATTTGACGGTCAAGCTGAGGAAATGAAGAATGCTATAAAAGAAAAGAAACCAGATGCAATTTTGATACTAGGAACATCTGATGATATGGTAGATAAAATTGTGAAAAATCTTGACTTGCCACCCATATCTGAAAGAGTGTATATTCAAGATGTTTCATCACCTCAAGAAATGGAATTGGCTAGAAGTATAAGGATGTCAGAAGGAAAACATGTAATTCCAGTACCAACATTTGAAATAAAAAAAGATTTCTCTGGATATTTATTAGATCCGTTACAGATATTCAAATGGAAAGGTAAAGGAACAGCACCTTTTATGACAGAAAAATCAATAATAAGGCCAACGTTTAGCTATTTAGGCAAATATATAATTTCAGATAATGTACTAAGATCTATTGTAGAGTATGCTAGCAAAGATATTGAAGGCATATATAAAATTCAAAAAATTAAGATAGAGAATTATCCAGATGGACTGATTGTTTATATTGAAGTTGTCTTAGAGTATGGTCATAATTTACCAGATGTTATGAAATTACTTAAAGAAAAGGCAAAGAAAGATATTGATAGACTTACAGCTATGAATGTGCTAGATATTCAAATAACGGCTAAGGGATTACATATCCCTGGAGAGAATGACAATTAAATTAAAAGGTTTAGAAAGACAGAAGCTTTTGGTTTTCTGTCTTTTGAATATTATAAATTCTATTAGAAAAAAGTGGGTTTCAAATTGGTTGAAATCTGCTTTTTTTACATATAATTTACAAATTATTAAAAACGTTTTTACAGGTTCATTATATTATTATACACGGATTAGTAATTAGATGCTGTGTTTATTAAGAAGTGTTGGAAGATATGATTTTAACTGCTCTATAAATCTTATCTAAAAAACTCAACTGTGTCATATGTGTATTAGTTCTAATTTCGCACGTTAGACGTAAAAATATGCATATGAGGTAGATACAGTATTAGTTATTATCTTTAAGCGTCTTCTTTTGATGGGGGAGATTGCATTTAGAATGCATAGCCTTGGGGTGCATGACGCACCCCATGTGCAAAGCATTTTTGTTATACAATAGGAAAGTTATATAGGGATGTGGTTGATATTAAAAAGATATTGGTAGTTGATGATGATAAAAATATATGTGAATTACTGAAATTATACTTAAAAAAAGAAGGATTCGAAGTAGTCTTTGCGTATGATGGTAGTGAAGCTGTCAGCAAAGCAAAGAGCGAAAATCCTAATTTGATAATTTTAGATGTTATGATGCCTATCATAAATGGATGGGAAGCATGTAAGCTAATTAGACAATTCACAGAAGTACCAATAATAATGCTTACAGCTCTTGATACTACCGAAAACAAAGTACAGGGGTTAAATATAGGTGCAGATGATTATATAGTTAAGCCTTTTGAACCTGTTGAAGTTGTTGCAAGAGTGAATGCACTCCTTAGAAGAGCTGAAAAGCCAAGCACCACAGAGAACCAATTAGATGAATCAGAAATTTCAGTTGATAATATATCAGTTAACATGGAAAAATATGAAGTAAAACTAAACGGAAAATTGGTTACAGATTTAAAACCAAAAGAAATACAACTTTTATATTTCTTTTTGTCAAATAGAAACCAAGTATTTTCGAGAGAACAACTTTTAGATAAAGTGTGGGGATATGAATACTTTGGTGGTACAAGAACGGTAGATGTTCATATAAAAAGCATTAGAGAAAAACTAAATAGTCCAAACAATAAATGGGAAATAAAAACAATATGGAACGTTGGATACAAATTTGAAGTAAAATAGGGAGATTATATGTTTAAAGGTATATATTCTAGATTAGTTGCCACATATCTAACATTATTTTTAGCAGTCGTTATAATTATTTCTTTTTTTAGTACATCACTTTTTTATAAAGAGTTTACTAATCAAATTGAAGATAACTTGTTAAATGCAGGTGTGAAAACTAATAGTTTAATGGAACGTTATTATAATAATGAAATTACAAAGTCTGAGCTTACGGCTTGGATTGATGCCATGGGTTACATATCAAACATTAGAATATATATACTAAATCCAGATGCAACTGTGCTTCAACAAATGTCAGATAATGATGTACTTAATGTTAACGAACAATTAAAAAAAGACATGAAAAGTGCAATGTATGGAACAGAAGTTATAAGAATGACGTCTGTATCATTAGAACCTGACTCTGAAGAAGTTGTGTATGCAGCAATGCCATTAAAATATAATGGAAAAATTAGTGGCGTTATAATGGTATTTTCTCCATTTACAGAAGTAAATAAATTATTAAAAGAAGCAATACTTACAATTATAACAGTAGTAATAATTGTTGTAATGATTGGTACACTTGCAATTTTAAGAGTTTCAATTAACATTTCTGATCCTATTAAAGAAATTAGCGATTATGCTAAACAAATAGGTAAAGGCGAAAACGTGCCTGACATTGAAATTGATACTGATGACGAAATACAGTTACTTGCAGACTCTTTCAATGAGATGAAAAAGGAAATCTTAGCAACAGAACAAATGAGAAAAGAAATTGTTGCTAATGTTTCTCATGAACTTAGAACACCTCTTACTTCTATTATCGGTTTTATAAAGGGAATATTAGATGGTGTTATACCAAAAGACGAAGAAGATAAATATTTGTCAATTGCTTATGAAGAAGCAAATAGACTAAAAGAATTAACAAAAGACATAGTTGATGTTGCAAAACTTGAATCTGGTAACATAAAACTTAATAAAGAAAACTTTGTATTAAACGATCTAGTTCATGATGTTTATATTGAACTAGAGGATATGGTTAAAGAAAAAAATCTTGATTTTATTTTAGAAGAAAAAGACAAGAACATTTTAATAAATGCAGACAAAGCTAGAATAAGACAAGTTCTAATAAATATATTAAACAATTCTGTAAAATTCACAGAAAAAGGAAACATAGCAATAGAAATAGAAAAAATAAATGAAAAAGCTAAAATTACTGTGAAAGACACGGGTATTGGAATACAAAAAGATAAGATTTCTTATCTTTTCAACAAATTTTATACTGCTAATGATTATGGCAGTGCTACTTCTGGTGCAGGCTTAGGACTTAATATTGTAAAAACTATTATTGATATGCACGAAGGTGAAGTAAACATCGAAAGTGAAGTAAACAAAGGTACAACTGTTACAGTAATATTATAAGATTATGATTTTAGGAGGTGAGTTTTGATGAGTAAAAAATTTAATATCGTTTCATTCGTTTTAATTATTATATTAATCATTATCTTAATAATGGTTATGTTTAATTATTTTACTCGTGAAAATGTTATCAGTTCACTAAATCGAAACTCACAGTCCGGTGAAACAAATATTAATCATATTATTTCAAGTGGCAATGGTGAGGTTGTGGTGCCTGTAAATAGTGGAGAAGGTGAAAATATAATAATTATTGGTGAATCTGGTGATATTATGTTGGAATCTGGAGACAATAAAAATAATTCGGGTGATGTAAAGACGGTTAACAATCCGACTAAGAATAACTCAACGTCAGTAATTATAAGTTCGAATGATGAGATTTCTAATAAGGAAAAGAAACAAGTATTAAAAGAATTAGACCAAACACTTATGGAACTTTTAGATGTTGTTAATAAGGTTCAAACAGTTGATGAGTCCCGCTTAACAAATGAAGAAAGCGAGGAACAAAAATGAAAAAAATGATATTTTTATTTATACTAATGATGTCAGTTTTGAGTTTGCCTGTTCTAGCTTCAGAAACAACAAAGATTCCAGAAATGAGCATGGAAGAATATGCTACAATGATGAATTCAAAACAGGCAAAAGTCGATATTATTAAGAAAAATAATAGAGAAATAACGACTCTTAAAGAAGAATTGAGAGCAAAGATATTAGAAGCAGCGAACAAGGTTAATAATCTTAAAATAAATATTTCAAATAATTCTGTTGAAATACCAGACGAAACAATAAAAGAATTAAAAAATTTATTGGAGTTTTTACAAGAAGCAAAATCAACCTTGGAGTCTGATGTTCAAAAAATTTCTGATGAGATAGAAAAGATTCTAGACTTGATTTCTACTAAAGGAATGCAATTAGCTCAGTATGACCTACTAATTGAAAAACAAAATACAATAATAGTTAAAATGAAAGAAATACTATCAATGGTTAATAAAATATAATAAACGAATTATTAATAATAAAAGAGTGAACAATAGAATTTGTGTGAGTCTATTGTTTATTTTTTTATACAATAGGAGAGTAACAAATTTGCAACTTTTTATGTATTAATTTTCTTTCCTATTAGTGAAATACTGTCTGATATAATAAAAATGACAGAAGAAAGATTGTAAAAATCGATATATTGAAGTATAATAAACGTGGTGATTGAAATGAAAAATTTTGTGAAAGACGTTTTATCTTTTTTTGTGTTTCTAAAATATAAGAATGTATGGAATATAAAAGAAAAATTAGTTAAAACTGGTAAAGAATCAGGAGTACTTGCCACTGTATATGATCATTATATTCATAAAGAAGGTGGCTATGTTGGAATACGTTCAAAGTTTGGCAATAGACCATATTTGCCTCACGGTTTTATGGGAGTGTTTATATCAGACATGACTGAGATTGGAAAGAATGCAGTTATTTTTCAGCAGGTCACTATTGGTGCAGATAGATTAGTGGATAGTAATAATCAAGGAAATCCAAAGATTGGAGATAATGTATACATAGGTGCTGGTGCTAAAATAATAGGAAATGTAAAAATAGGCAATAATTGTAGAATTGGTGCGAATGCGGTAGTGTATATGGATATGCCAGATAATTCAGTTGCAGTTTCATCTCCAACAAGAATTATACAAAAAGAAAATCTGGATAATAGATTTGTGGTAGCCAATAAAGATGGCTCATTAAGAGTTTATGAAGATGGTGCATTCCATAAATTATAATATTTA
>CAVHNT010000006.1:0-5383 GCA_963637565.1 bacterium | reverse complement strand
GATTTGAAAGGAAGAAAAGATATGTCATTTTTTGATAAATTAAAAGCGGGACTAGCCAAAACAAAAGCTTCATTTACAGAAAAAGTAAATAATGTATTTAAAAATTTCAGAAAAGTAGATGAAGAATTATTGGAAGAATTAGAAGAAGCTCTAATATTATCAGATGTTGGCTTTGAGACATCAGCTAAAATAATTGAAAGACTTAGAGATAAGATAAAAACAGATAGAATTGAAGATTCAGAAGAAGTAAAGAAAGAACTTTGTAATATAATTTCTGATATTCTTTCTGAAAATGATAATTCTTTAAAATTAAATACAAAACCATCAGTTATCCTAGTTGTAGGTGTTAATGGTGCTGGTAAAACAACTTCTATAGGGAAGATGGCAGCATCTTTCAAAGCAGAAGGTAAAAAGGTTTTGGTAGCTGCTGCTGATACATTTAGAGCTGCAGCAATAGAACAATTGGAAGTTTGGACTGAACGTGCAGGGGTTGAAATACTAAAAAGACCTGAGGGAGCAGATCCTGCATCAGTTGCTTTTGATGCAGCCAAAAAGGCAAAAGATGAAAACTATGATATAGTTATTATTGATACGGCCGGAAGATTACATACTAAGAAAAATTTAATGGATGAGCTAGGAAAAATCAATCGTACAGTACTAAAAGAGATTCCCGATGCGGATATTGAGACATTAATAGTATTAGATGGAACATCTGGTCAAAACGCTGTTATTCAAGCAAAAGAATTTGCAGAAGTTACTAATATAACAGGTATAGTACTAACAAAGCTTGATGGCACAGCAAAAGGTGGAGTCGTAATAGGTATTTGTTCAGAACTTAATATTCCAGTAAAATTTATTGGCGTAGGTGAAGGAATAAATGATTTACAAAAATTCGATTCTAAAGAATTCGCAAAAGCATTATTAGGATAAGGGGAAAAGATATGAAAATAGGTTTTATATCACTTGGTTGTAGTAAAAATCTTGTTGATACTGAAATGATGATTGCACACTACAAAGAAGACGGATATGTAATAGTAAGTGATCCTGCAGATGCAGAAATAATTGTAATAAATACATGTGGTTTTATTGAATCAGCTAAAGAAGAAGCAATAAATACAATTTTAGAAATGGCTGAATACAAAAAGCAAAACTGCAAAAAATTAATAGTTACGGGCTGCTTGGTAGAAAGGTATTTAGAAGAACTAAAAAAAGAACTTTCAGAAGTTGATTTGTTCATTCCTATAAAAGAATATGATAAAATATTTGATAAATTAGATATGCATAAAAGGGTTATAAGCACGGGAGATAATTTTGCGTATTTGAGAATTGCAGATGGATGTAGTAATTACTGTACATACTGTGCAATACCTTATATAAGAGGTCCTTTGAAGAGTAGAGAATTTGATGACGTAATAAAAGAAGCAAAAGAATTAAGAGAAAAAGGATACAGAGAAATTATAATAATAGCACAAGATACAGGAAGATATGGACTTGATTTATATGGCAAGTCAAGATTTGCGGAGTTATTAAGTGAAATCGCAAAGATCGACTTTAAATGGATAAGATTTTTATATACATATCCAGAGATGATAACCGATGAGCTTATAAATGTTGTAAAAACGAATGATAATATATGTAACTATTTTGATATTCCTATACAACATATATCTGATAGAGTTTTAAAAAGAATGGGCAGAAAAGGAAATGGCAATTCAATAAGAGAAGTAATAGCAAAAATAAGAAAAGAAATTCCGGATTCTATTATTAGAACATCATTAATTGTTGGTTTTCCAGGTGAAACTGAAGAAGAGTTTGAAGAATTAAAAAAATTTGTTAAAGAAACAAAATTCAATAGATTAGGTGTTTTCAAATATTCAATGGAAGATGGTACACCTGCACTTAAATTAGATGGACATTTAGACGAAAGTATTAAACAAAAAAGATTAGATATCATAATGCAGGAACAACAAAAAATTTCTAAGAAATTTAATGAACAATTAATTGGAAAAAATTTCGAGTGCTTGATAGACGGCATGACAGATGATGACGAGTATTATATAGGACGTACATATATGGATGTACCAGACACAGATGGTTTGGTATTTATAAAAGCAGAAAAGAGTCATCAAGTTGGAGAATTTATAAATGTAGTAATAGAAGATGCTGTTGAATATGATTTAATTGCTAAAGAAAAATAATTTAAGGAGGTGTGTATAACATATGAATTTACCAAATAAAATTACACTTTGTAGAATTATATTGATTCCATTTATGATGATTGTTCCTCTGTTTGGAATTAAATCGACGTTGCTTGGAATAAATGTCGGAAACTTAATAAGTCTTGCAATATTTCTAATAGCTTCGTTTACAGATTACTTAGACGGACATATAGCAAGAAAAAATAATTTGGTAACTAATTTTGGAAAGTTTTTAGACCCGATAGCGGATAAGCTATTAGTTTTAACAGCACTTATAATGTTTGTTGAAGTGGGCAAACTTCCTGCTTGGATTCCAGTAGTTATTGCGGCTCGTGAATTTATGGTCTCAGGAATTAGAATGCTTGCAGCGGGTGAAGGAAATGTCATTGCTGCTAGTATGTTGGGAAAAGTAAAAACAGTATCACAAATGATTGCAATATCACTTGCTTTTGTTGATAATAATCATTTTATGGCTTTTACATCAAAATGCTTAAGCATACCAGAACTTGTATTAAACATATTAATGAGTGTTGCGATGCTTGTTTCTGTTATTGCTACTATATGGTCTGGAATTGATTATTTTGAAAAGTCAAAAGATATAGTATTAAAAAGCAAGTAAGATAGTACATAAATTAAATTTTCAAATAAAACAAGATTCTAATGCTAAGGTATTGAAATAAAATCAACATAAAATAGTTGACAAAACATAGCCATGCGAGTATAATAATACATGTTGGTGTTAACTTTTTCGACCTACCGTAATTAAGGAGGATTCTTGTATGGAAAAAACAAAAAAGGGGTATGTTTATTTTATCTCATTTGCTTATGTTGCAACTGATGACACCGTTGGCTTTGGATCCATGGCTTTTCAAGTAGCTAAAAAGATTGACAAGTATGCCAAGATTATGGACATTCGGGATGATATTCAAGAGATGTATAACTTTAAGTCTGTGACGATAATTAATTACAAATTAATTTCTGTTGAAAACAATTAAACTTATTTAGAAACTGCAATTTTGCAGTTTCTTTTTTTATTTGTTTAATATATAATCTATTTGGAGATATTAAGATAAAAGAGGTTTATGCATATGAAAAAAAATAAGATATTAGAAAGATATGAAGAGCTAAAGAAAATTATCGCATATCATGCGAATAAATATTATAACGAAGATTCACCAGAAATTTCAGATTTTGAATATGACATGTTAATGTTGGAACTTAAGAATATTGAAAAAGAAAATCCAGAAATAGTAACGAAGGATTCTCCAACACAAGTTATAGTTGCTTCGGGCAAGGCAGATTCTCATTTTAGTGAAGTAGTACACGAAGTGCCATTACAAAGTTTACAAGATGTATTTTCAACCTCAGATGTTGTAAATTTTGTGGAACGTATAGAGAAAGAAGTTCCAAATCCAGAATACGTTGTAGAAGCTAAAATAGATGGACTATCAGTTGGACTTGAATATAAGAAAGGCGTTTTTGTAAGAGGTGCTACAAGAGGTAACGGATTAGTTGGCGAAGATGTAACACTTAATTTGAATACTATAAAGACAATTCCAAAAAAATTAAAAGATGAGATAGATATCACAGTTAGAGGCGAAGTATATTTACCACACGAGGATTTTGAAAAGTTAAATGAAGAACGAGAAGTTATGGGCGAAAAGCTTTTTGCAAATCCAAGAAATGCAGCAGCCGGCTCTTTAAGACAACTGAATCCTGATGTTACAGCCCAAAGAAATCTTGCAATATTTATTTTTAATGTTCAGAAGAGTGATGATATAAAGTTTACATCACATTATCAATCATTAAAATATTTAGAGGAACAAGGATTTGTAATATCACCATATTTAAAGAAATGCAACACAGTAAACGATATATTAGCAGCTATAAATGAAATAGGCGAAAGAAGAGGAGAACTAAAGTTTGATATAGACGGTGCGGTTGTCAAAGTTGATAGCTTAGCACAAAGAGAAGAAATTGGTGTTACAACCAAAGTACCAAAATGGGCGGTTGCATACAAGTATCCGCCAGAGAAAAAAGAAACAATATTAAAAGATATTGTTGTTCAAGTTGGAAGAACTGGTGCAATAACACCAGTAGCAATATTAGAACCTATTAGAGTTGCTGGTTCAATAATTTCAAAAACCACACTTCATAATGAAGATTTTATAAAAGAAAAAGATTTAAGAATAGGTGATCATGTATTAATACAAAAAGCAGGAGATGTAATTCCAGAAATTAGTGAGGTATTAAAAGATAAAAGAACTGGTGAAGAAAAAATATTTGAAATGCCACAAAGATGTCCTGTGTGTGGAAGTGAAACAGTTCGTGAAGAAGGCGAAGCTGTTACAAGATGTACAGGTATTGAGTGTCCAGCAATGCTTTTTAGAAATTTAGTTCATTTTGCTTCACGAGATGCAATGGAAATAGAAGGGATGGGACCAGCATTAATAGAAATGTTATTAGAGAAGAATTTGATTACTAATATTGCTGATATATATGATTTGAAATATGAAGACATAGTAAATTTGGATAGAATGGGAGAAAAATCTGCAAAAAATCTTATAGAAGCAATAAACAAGAGCAAAAATAACTCACTTGAAAAGTTATTAAATTCTTTTGGAATACGACATATAGGAGTGAAAACGGCAAAAATATTAGCAAAGAAATTTAAGAGTTTAGATAAATTAATGAATGCAAATTATGAACAGCTATGTGCTGTAAATGAAATCGGAGATATAATGACGGATAGTTTGCAGAAGTTTTTTCAAAGTGTACAAACTCAAGATTTAATTGAAAGATTAAGAAAGGCTGGCGTTAACATGCAAATGGAAGAGGATGAAAATGTAGATGACAGATTTCAAAATATGACATTTGTACTAACCGGAACATTACCTACAATGTCAAGAAATGAAGCGTCAGAAATAATAGAAAAATTTGGTGGTAAAACATCATCTAGTGTATCAAAAAAGACCACATATGTGCTTGCTGGAGAAGAGGCAGGAAACAAATTAGAAAAAGCGTTGACTCTAGGTGTAAAAGTAATAGATGAAAATGAATTCAAAAAAATGTGTGATTAAAAAAGAACAAGGCCGTCTTTATTAGGACAGCCTTTTCTTATTGTTTTATATAATAGGAAAGTAACAAATTTGCAACTTTTTATGTATTGATTTTCTTTCCTATTA
>CAVHNT010000005.1:0-2832 GCA_963637565.1 bacterium | reverse complement strand
TTTTCACAAATTCAAAAGTGGAAGAAAAATACTATTAGATACGTTTTAGATACGTTTTACACTCAATTTGAAAATATTTAAAGGAGTAGATCAATTATAGATTTACTCCTTTTTATTTTAAAAGAGCTAAGAAGCTCTTATTTATTTAGTCGATTAAACGTACTTGAAACATTATCAAAGTCATTCTTAAACATATGAGAATATGTATTTAATGTTTCTGTTACACTGGCATGACCCATATATTTTGAAACAGTAGTAATAGGAGTACCAACATTAATTAATAACGATGCACATGAATGTCTAAAGTCATGTAATCGTATTTCTTTTACCTCAGCAGATTCAGCAATCATCTTTTTTCTTCGTTGTGCTTGGCAATGACTTAAAGGAGTGATTCCAAAGTCTGGTCCAAATATAAAGAACTCATCAGAATAATTTTTGAATTTACTTACTTCATCATGGTATTTTTTTAATTCATTGTATAGCACATCACATATTGGCAATTCTCTATAACTTGATTTTGTTTTTAAATCACATACAAACCAGTTACCAGAACAGTTATCTATACTCTGTACTTGTTTTTTTACGGATAATACTTTTTGATTCCAATCAATATCTTTCCATTGCAATCCTCTAGCTTCACCCATGCGAAGACCACAATAATAAAGAGTCAACCATAAACAACGATACCTTAAATCTTCTTCCTTAGAAAGAAACTTATTAAAGTCATTGAGGTCATAAACATTGTGCTCTTTTCTAACAGCACCAGGGTCTTTCAATTTAGATGGAGTAGCGAGGATTCTATTAAAATCAAAGTTGTAATGTCTTTTACCAAAATTAAGTAAAGCTCTGAATACTTTTAATTTATCGTTTTTTGAAACAAGGTTTAAGTTGTCTTTTGCTCTTAAATCATCTAACCAAGCTTCATATTTTTGTAAATCAAATTCTGTGACTTTTATTTTGAAAACTGGTTCAATGTATTTAGCAGTATGATGATAACCTCTTTTAGTAGAAATACGAACTCTAGAATCTTGATATGAAAGAAAAGTATCCCATAACTCACCGATAGTCATTTTGCTTGGAATTTTTTGTTCATCTTTTACAGAAGTTAAGAAAATTCTTTCTGCATCTTTTGCTTCTGTCTTGGTAGCAAATTTTTTACTAATTGAAACTTTTATATTATTAAAATTATCTGTATATTGCACCTTATAGAACCAACATCTGCCGTCCTTTGTGGGTGTTTTAGATTTATATATAGGCATAAAATATCACTCTCCTTTTAAATTATTTTTGCCATAAAACTTGTGCAAATCCAATGAAAGTGATATAATACAGAATGAAGACCCAGGCATTATATTCTTTATTGGATATTTTGTTTAGTTTGGTAGACTAACGGTTTTCATGATCTACTGCTCGAACAGTAGGTCTTTTTTTTATAAAGATACTCTTTTTTCTTTTGCAATTCCTACTACAGTAATAGGTAGTTGCATAGCTTGTTCTTTTGTGAATCGCATTGGTTCGTAATTTATGTTATAAGGTTGTAATGTTATACCATGTTCATCAATAAATACCTTTTTAAAAGTACATTCAGTACAATTGACCATAACAGCACAATCTTTGTTTCGTCCTGCTTCATAGTCTTTTGTTTGTTCAAAAATAACAATATCTCCTTCATTATATTTAGGAGTCATGCTATCTCCAGAAATTTTTAGGGCATAAAAATCTTTGCCACCTTTTGTCCATATTGCAGGAATATCTACATAATCAATAATATCTTCTTGTGCCTCAATAGGAACACCTGCTTTTATAAAACCAAGAACTGGAATCTTGATAGTATTAGATATAAGGTCAATATATTTTGCATTATCAACAGGTGGAAAAAAATCATTAATAGATACACCAAATAGTTGGCTTAATTTAAATAATATATCTTGATTAGTTTTTCTATCACCATTTTCATATCTTGAAATATTTACTGCAGAAGTTTCTAATTCTTCAGCAACTTCTTCCTGGGACAAATTTCTCTGGATTCGATAATATTTAATTTTATCGGCAACATATTTATTAATATCCATATTGCACCTCCATAAGCTGATTATAGCATAAAACTTACCAAAATGGAATAATATTTCAAAAAAAAAGAAAAAAATTTCAAAAAACTATTGTAATATTACCAAATTGGTATTATAATGTGAGTGTCATTAGATAGGAAGGAGGAAGAAATAGATGCAAGAAAAGTTAATAAAGCTCAGAAAAGTCTACAATGTACGACAAAAAGACTTAGCAGAATACTTAAATATCACAAAAAGGACATATTGCAACAAGGAAAAAGGCATCTCGCAATTTACGAGTGATGAAATGTTTGCACTGTCCAAGTATTTTAAAAAGTCACTTGAAGAAATTTTTTTACCATCTACTTACCAAAATGGTAATAAAGAAAATGTTAGTCTACCAAACTAAGCAAAATATTATAGTTAGTCTACCAAACTAAACTGAACAAAAATCAAATAAAGAAAGGAACGAAAAATGAAAAAGAAAATAATATTAAAGCCTTGGGTTAAGGCAACTCTGTTATTATTACCAGAAATGTTAATAATAGTACAGTTGTTTTTTGTTGGTCAAAAATTGAACCAATTAGTAAGAAACACAGAAGCACCTACAGTTATTATAGAAACGAGGTGTGAGCATGAATAAAAGTATGAATGCTAATCAAGTATTAAAAACAATAAATAAATTGTGGGCATCAACAGCAGATATTCAAAAGATAGGATGTGTTGGGTATAACAAAGCCCTTAAAATAAAAAATGAAATTAGAAACCAAATGGTCGATGATGG
>CAVHNT010000004.1:0-27946 GCA_963637565.1 bacterium | reverse complement strand
ATGTATAATACTGTTGTGTGAAATAATAAGAACCATTGTTTAAGGAGGTTCAAGATTTTTTATAATGAAAAGAAATAATTTATGTATTGAAAATCTGCATAAAGGTGAAATTTTGAAAGGAAAAATCGAAAGTATAACTATGTATGGCATATTTGTAAAGTTATCAAATTCACAGATTGGTCTTATACATAGGGAAGATGTGTCATATTTGAAAAATAATTATCCTATTGAACAATTTAGTATTGGTAACTGTATAGATGTAATGGTAAAAAGTTATGATAAAAATACGGGCAAAATATCTCTCTCATATAAAGATGCAAACTTGAATAAGACGTGCAATTTTGAAAATTTGAAAGAGGGAGACATTGTTAGTGGTACAGTAAGAAATCGCCACGAAAATAGTGTGTTTGTTGAGCTTGAGCCGAACCTGATTGGTTTAGCAAATTATAAATCAGGAATATCTAGCGGTGATCATATAAAGGTTATGGTTAAAAAGATTTCACCAGAGACCAAAAAGATCAAATTAGAAATTCTATAGTAATTTCAAACTTTATTAAGGAGGAAAAAAGAATGGTAGAGGATAATGCTATTAAGGCACCTAAATCGCCATTTGCGATGAGGGAAAATGAAATTAAAGTGTTTGATGGAAAGGATGGCTATGCATCAATTGATCAAGTTGTTTTTAAAATCGACAAAGGTTATATTAATGAAGTGCACTTTCAAATATTAGAGATTATAAATGATTTTGAATTTATAACTTCTAGACAGATTTATCAAATGCTAAGTAAAAAAGGAATTGATATAAAATCTCAAGATAAGCTAAATAAAAAGCTAGAAGACATGATTAAAAGTAAAATAATTACTAGATATTATTTTTCAAGTGATGAAGGTAAAGGGATATATAGAGTTTACTGTTTAGACAAAATTGGTAAGTATCTATTGAATTCAAGACAAATTAAAACTAATTGGCAACCAACTGATAATACAAAACCTGTTTATATGTTGAAAAGAAGACTTGCTGGTAATCAAGTAATAATGGCGTATATGCAAAAAGTAGGTGCTTATAAAAGTTTTGTACTTAATCCATTGATGTTTGCAAAAAGACAAAATATTAAATTTCAGCCTTCTGGAGGTCAAGTTACTTTGATAAAAAATGATATAAAAGTAGATTTCATTTTTGAAGTTGTAAGGAAAAATCCAGGATGGGAAGAAAAGTTCATGGAAAAAATGAAACTATATGAGGAATTCTATGATAATTTCCAAGGCAAAGATTGTGGTTTTGATAAGAAGCCTCAATTGGTTATTATCGGTGAAGATGATGAACATTTAATCGAAATATTTAAAGCTGTAAAAAAAGTTAAAGTAGAGCTTAAAGGTATTGAAATATATTATTCTACAGATTTAAGACAATTAGAGCCAGAAATTGATAAAACTTTAATTGCATTTAAGCAAGATCCTGAGACGGGAAGATATAGAATGGAAATGTTGCAAGTTCCACTATTAGAAAAATAATTAATTTTAATATGCTATACTTATTTTTATAATAGTGGAGAATATAGATATAGAGAATAACTTGGGTGTAGCATATAGAAGGTAGGAGGTTTTTATGAAAGTATTATTAACTGGTGGTGCCGGCTATATAGGCTCTCATGCAGCAGTAGAATTGATTAACGCGGGATATGATGTGATTATTGGTGACAACTATTCAAACAGCAAAGAAGACGTGTTAAGAAGGGTAGAAAAAATTGTTGGTAAAGACATAACAGCATATAATATTGACTTTACTGACTATGATGCGGTCGATGAACTATTTAGTAAAGAAGATATTGATGCGGTAATTCATTTTGCTGGTCTAAAGGCTGTTGGAGAATCATGTTCAATACCACTTAAGTATTACAAGAATAATATTGATAGTACATTAGTATTATTAGAAGTGATGAAAAAACATGATGTTAACAATATAGTTTTTAGTTCTTCCGCTACTGTATATGGTATACCTAAAGAAGTACCATTAAGAGAAGATATGCCTACATCATGCACCAATCCATATGGCTGGACAAAGTATATGAATGAACAAATTTTAAGAGATGTTGCTAAAGCAAATCCTAAAATGTCAGTTGTTTTACTTAGATATTTCAATCCTATCGGTGCACATGAGAGTGGGTTGATTGGTGAGGATCCAAATGGAATTCCTAATAATTTAATGCCTTATATAACTCAAGTTGCTACTGGAAAGCTTCCAATGCTTAGTGTATATGGAGATGATTACAATACAAAAGATGGTACAGGTGTTAGAGATTATATACATGTAGTTGATTTGGCAAAAGGTCATTTGAAAGCTATAGAATACTCGTTTAAAAATAGAGGAGTAGATGTGTTCAATTTAGGAACAGGTAAGGGCTATAGTGTTCTTGATATCGTACACGCATTTGAAAAGGCTAATATGGTAAAGGTGCCATATACAATTGTTGCAAGAAGACCTGGCGACATAGATGAGTGTTATGCAGATCCTTCGAAAGCAGAGGCTGTTTTAGGTTGGAGAGCTGAAAAAACTCTTGAGCAAATGTGTGAAGATTCTTGGAGATGGCAAAAATATTCTACCGAATTAAATAAGAAATTAGAAGAATAATTAATTAAAGTTAAAGACTGAAAATCAAAAAATTTTCAGTCTTTATTGTTAAAAAATAAAAGCAGAAAATCAAAAGGTTTTCTGCTTTAACTTTATTTTATTTTATTTTTTCTTGAAATTAATTACTATAGGATCAGAATTTGTTGCAACTCTTTCTTGCATGTTTAATTCTTTTGAATTTGAAGATGACTTGATTGGAAAATCATTGTTAACATCATTATTAATTTCTATATAAATATCATCAATATTATTCATTGGCTTAGATGTTATATTTAGGTTAACTGCATTATCTGCTTCACTTGACACTTTTGGAGCTGAATAAAATTCTTTTTCAGTGTAGAAATTATCATCAGAATTATTAGTGCTTGTGGTAGAAATATGTTCAGTTTCCGCACTTTCGAATATTTCAAAGTTATAGTTTGAACATTTCTTTGGTTCGTAAAACTTCTTAGTTATGAAATCTGTCTTTCCTCTACCAACTACAATCTTTCCTGATTCATCTTTTGTCTTATATATACATGTCTTAAATGGAAGATTAATGATTTTTGCAGCTTTATAATGAGGTTTATAATCTACTTCGGCACCCATGAAGTTTGCTGTTATCTTGTCTGCACCTTCTTGTGTAGATCCATCAGCAAGAATACGTTTGTATTTCCATTTTTTCTTATCACCAATTTCTTTAGACCAGAACTCGGCTTCGTCTTTTGTCATATCACCAAAAATAATTTGAGTTTTTGTATTTGTTATAATTACATCTTTAAAATAAGCTAATGAACTATTTTTTGTTAATTGTGATAGGTTCTGGATAGTTATTAAAGTCCCACAACGATACTTTCTAAAAAGTGTGAAGAAAGCTTCTGTATCTTTGTTTACATATAGAGGAAACTCATCTATATAAACAAAGTGTGGTGTTCTTGTATCTTCGATACCAGGTCTTCTTAAAACTGCATCTTTAAATGAAAGAATAACAAACATACCGAATGCTTTTTGATGTATTTCACCTAAATCACCTTGTCTTGTACAAGCGGTAATTATTTGACCTTCAGCAAGTGCTTTGTCTAGGTTTATATTATTGTCTCTGCTACAAAGTACACGCTTAATTCCAGGGTTTCTTAAGAAGTTGTCTAGCTGAGTAATAGCACCGTATACAAACTTTTCAGTTTCTTTTCTACCACTACCATATGTTGAAGCAATTTCGTAACCATGGATGTTTACTGGTGGTTTGTAGAAATTTTTTTCGAAATATCCTATTAAAGATTTATAATCTTCTGATAGTTGAGGATCTTTTTTCAATACTTCTGTCATCTCTTCTGCTAAGTCAAAATTGTTAAGTATTGATAACATATCTTCAAGAGTAGGCAATGCACCATTATTCATTCTTGGATAAACAAGTTTTAACAAAATAGCTAAGTTTTCAAATGCTTGTTGTGTAACATTTGCAAAGAATACGTTATTGCTACTTGCATTTTCAGATTCATACATTCCTTTTAATACTGTTGATATAATACTTGCAACTTTTGCTGGATCTGTACCAATAAAAGGATTTATACCTAAAGAATTAGGATCCATAGGGTCGATTACATTAACATCAATGCTATATGCTTTTGCTACTTTTCTAACACGTTCAATACAAGCATTATCTGGTGCAACTAATGTGAAACCAAGACCTCTATAATACATTTCACCAGTTTCAGGATCTGTGTATTTTAACATATCACCAACATAATGTTTATATTCATTTACTCTTGTAGGCTTTGGCTTAATATATGAAAGAGTAAAATTTCTATTTAAGTACTCATTATTATATGGAACTCTTAGGGTTGCAAGCCCAGCGTTTAGAGCATTGTATGCTAATTTTTTACTAACTTCTCTAAAGAAGTATTTACGCTCCAAGTCCATAGCACACATTGGCTCAACGATTGTAGCTGTTTTACCGGTACCTGTTGCACCTTCAACAAAAACAGCCTCAAATCTTTTCTTTTCAGGTATTATAGCAGGTTTTCCTGTTTTATCATCTAAGCAAATTTGAGCATTGCACATGTATACAGATGGAGTTTTTCTTGTACTTTTTTCAGAAACTAATTTGAACCCTTTATAGTCTTCGAAAGAGTCAATCCAATCTTGATCTGCATCCATAACATCATTTATATAGTAGAATATAGATGTTTTTAGCAAGAACAATGGAAACAAAAATGTTAATGACGTTATTGCTGGATTAATTAATTCTGGCATATTTGTAGCTATGTATTTGAAGTTTGAGAATCCCATTAACAAATACCAAGAAAATTCATTAACCCATTGAGCGACCATAACACCACATACAATTCTGAATGCTATTGAATAATATATATAGTATTTAACTGGTTGCAATATTGTTTTACAAAAAGGAGAAGCACAAATAATGCTATAACCAGAAGTAATTACAAATAGTGCAAATGTATACATTAATGGCGACCAGTAATTTACGAACTGACCTGTAAATAGGACACATCCTAATTCTATTAATCTATCAAAAGATAGTAGAACTGCTCCTATAGCAAAAATGTATGTAAAGAACGAACTAACATCAATACCAAATGGTTTTAACAGCGTATCGATTGGATTCATTATTTTATAAATTATCTTTTTAAACATTGAATTTAGGGCTTTAAACATAAACGACCTCCACGTTCATTTTGTTGACAAAAATCATCATCTATATTATGCTATATTTTAAGTAAAAATTCAAGTGATATTGGTAAATTTGTTTAATTTTTATGTAAATTTGATACATATGGAGGAAGCTATATGAAATTAATAGTAGGTCTACGGAAATCCAGGTTTAAGATATGATGATACACGTCATAATTTTGGCTTTATGGCTATTGATGAGATTGCATTGAGGCTAGACATAAAATTAAATAAAAATAAGTTTGATGCTTTAATTGGTGACGGCAAAATAAATAATGAAAAGGTAATATTGGCAAAACCGCAGACCTATATGAATTTAAGTGGCGAGAGTATAATTCAAATAGTAGACTTTTATAAAATAGATTTGAAGGACTTAATTGTTATTTATGATGATATTGATTTGCCTTTTTGTGGTCTTAGAATCAAGCCAAATGGTAGCCCGGGAACACATAATGGTATGCGAAATATTACGGAATTGCTGAAAAGTGAGCAATTTATAAGGGTAAGAATGGGAAGTGGAAAACCAACCTTGGGCATTGAGTTAAAAGATTATGTGCTTATGAAATTAACAAAAGAGGAAAAGGAAAAGGTTGAAAAGTTAACAGAGAAAGTTTATAAGGCTGTAATTGAAATAGTTGAAAATGGAGTTTCAAAGGCTATGAATTTGTATAACAAAAGTGGAGAGTAATATGAGTGAATTAATAGTAAATGATAACGAAGAAAAAATAGATGTGTGTATGTTAGAAAATGATTCTATTAGTGAGATATATTCTTATGAATCTGGGGAAGAGAGCATACTTGGTAATATTTACATTGGAAGAGTCAGAGACGTAGTTGATGGCATGCAAGCTGCATTTATTGATATAGGATTAGAAAAAAATGCTTTTATTGCAATAAAAGATGCAGTGCCAAAAGTTGATGTTACAAAGGTAGAACAAAAAATAGATTTTAAAATTTCAGATGTTCTACATTCTGGTGACAAGATTTTAGTACAGGTTAGAAAAGTTCCTACAGCAACAAAAGGTGCAAGAGTTTCTACGCATGTAACAATTCCCGGAAATTATGTTGTATTAATGCCGAATACAAATATTATAACAATATCTCAAAAAATTGAAAATGATGAAGAAAGAAAAAGATTGATAAATATATTAAAAGAAAATATTCCAAATGGTTTTGGAGCCATAATAAGGACTGATGCGTGTGGAATAGATGAGTCTAAAATAAAAAATGATATGCAGGAGATAATTGGAAAATGGCAAGGTATTTACGATAAATATCAAGATAATACCAACATTGAACTTTTATATAATGAACATGAATTAGTATCAAAAATTAGTAGAGATTTAATAACAAAAGAAACGAAGAAGATTTTTGTAAATACAGAGGAACTTTATTCACAATTTTTAGATATTGGATTAAAAGAAAACGTGGAAATAAGACTTATACAATCTAAAAATGTTATTGAAGAACTAGGGTTTACAGCATCCTATGAGAGTGCCTTTAAACGCAAAATATGGCTAAAATGCGGTGGATACATTGTTATAGATAAAACAGAAGCCTTAACCGCAATAGACGTGAATTCGGGTAAATATGTTGGAAATAAGAACTTAGAGCAAACAGCTTTGATAGTAAACAAAGAAGCGGCAACTGAAATAATGCATCAGATACGTTTGAGAGATGTTGGTGGAATCATAGTTGTTGATTACATAGACTTATCAAAAAAGGAAAATCAAGCCCAAATAATTGAAATAATGCAAGAAGAAGCTAAAAAAGATAGAAGCAAAATAGATATTAAAGGATACACAGAACTCAATTTGGTTGAGCTTACTAGAAAAACTATTAATATTTAACTTGCAAAATTTGTTAAACCGTGGTAATATAATAAGGCAGTAAAAACTGCCTTGCTCCATACTTGTTATGGGGCCGTTAGTCCAAAAGGAGGTGTAATAATGAACAAATACGAAACAATTATGATCATTAATTCTACTCTTGATGAGGCTGCTACTAAAGCAACAATAGACAAGTTTTTAGCACTTATTGGTGAACATGGTACAGTTGAATCAACAGAAGAATGGGGAAAGAGAAAATTAGCTTATCCTATCCAAAAGCAAAATGAAGGATACTATACTTTAGTTAATTTTACAAGTAACCCAGAATTTATTGATGAACTAGAAAGAATCTATAACATCACAGATGAAGTTATAAAACACATAGTTATCAAAAAGTAAGAGGAGGACTTATTATTATGAATAAAGTTGTTCTAATGGGTAGATTAACTAGGGATCCTGAAGTAAGATACACATCTACAAATAATACTCTTGTTGCTACATTTTCACTTGCAATAAATAGAAGATTTGCAAAACAAGGTGAAGAAAGACAAGCTGACTTTATAAATGTAGTGGCTTGGGATAAAACAGGAGAATTTTGTAGCAAGTATTTTAAAAAAGGTCAACAAGTTGGCGTAATCGGAAGATTACAAACAAGAAACTATGATGATAAGGATGGAAAAAAGGTTTATGTAACTGAGGTTGTCGCAGAGGAGACATATTTTGCAGATACTAGAAGAGATGCAGAATCAAATCCTTTTGGTGACAGTGCTACAGGTGCATCATTCAATGCAGCTTCAGCACCAAGTGATTTTTCACAAGTTACAGATGATGACTTACCATTCTAATGCATATGATTTCTTAAAATGAGAAGATAGGAGGAAAATAAAAATGGCTGATAAAAAAGGAAACAGAAAATTCAATAACAGAAATAACAATAATGATGATGATTCAATGCCAAGACAAAGAAGAATCAAAAAGAAAGTTTGTGCATTTTGTGCAGACAAAAACTTAGTTATTGATTACAAAGATTCAGATAAATTAAAGAAATATGTTAGTGAAAAAGGTAAAATCTTGCCAAGAAGAGTAACAGGTCTTTGTGCAAAACATCAAAGAGAAATGACTCTTGCAGTTAAGAGAGCTAGACATATAGCATTATTACCATACACAGCTGAATAATTCGGTAATAAAGTGGATGTTAATAAAGATTTAGGTACATAAGTTCCTAAACAAAAATAATAGAGAATAGACAAAAAGTCTATTCTCTTTTTTTATTCTAAATGTTATAATTAATTTGATGGAATCAAAAACAAAGCGAATTGTACAAATGAAAGGTGGAGAAAATGCAAGATGAAAATAAAGAATGAGAATGGTGTCACACTTGTTACTGTTATTATAATGATTGTTGTAATGTCAATAATAGCCTATGTATCTATCGTTGGTGGGGTAAAAGTTTTAAGAGAGGCAAAAGCACAAGTTAGAGAGAGTAATTTGGCCGATGTAAAGGCGGTTGTAAATAGAGAAGCTGCAAAAGCAGCTACTGCTGGAGTATTTACACCTGCTAATGCGAAATTGTACGGTATAAAAAATGCGGAAATCGAAGGCGTGAGGTATAGTGAAGAAGGGGCACAAGAAGCAGTTATAAAAACAATTGGAGAGGATTGGTATCTACTTGACAGTGAAGCTTTAAACGAAATGGGGATAGAATATATAGATGAAAATTATGTAGTAAATTATAAACTTAATGTTGTAATACCACTCTCATCAACAGAAAATATTCATGATGAAATTGAAAAATATAGTTAAAATTATAATTAATAAAAAGTCAGAAAATTAATAACTCTCTGACTTTTTAATTTATGCGAGAAATTTTCTTCTCCATTTCGATCGAAAATTCTCAAGAATCGAAAGACTGAAAATTGAAGATTTTCAAACTTTTTTGTTACTAAAAATTTTTATATTTAGAATATAGGTCTATTTATTTAATTTCTATTCCCATGCTTTTAGCTTTTTTAGTAAAAGTACTAAAATCATCACTGGAAAATAATTCGCATTCTCCTTTGTGATTGTAATTATTGTTTAGATGATTGTTAAGCAGATATGTTTTTGTCTCTAATGCAGAAAGTTCCCCAACATCAATCAAACTAACGTCATAAGAAAAATTATTTTTAATTTTTTCTTTAAGAATAGGGTAATGAGTGCATCCTAAAATAAGAGATGAGATTTTTGTTTTATTAAAAACTTTCAAATATTCTTTTATAATATAATCACAAGCCGGGTTATTGACAAATCCTTCTTCGATTATTGGAACAAAAAGAGGACATGCTACTGAAATTACATTTGCATTTGGATTGCTTTCAAGAATGGCTTTTTCCCATGCATTGCTGTTTATAGTAGCTCTTGTCGCTATTACGCCAATATTAGTGTCGTGCAAAGATTTAACAGTAGGTTCGATTATATTTTTGATTTCTATACTATTATAAATTTCTTTCAAAGTTTTATACGCTATTGCACTTGCTGTGCCACAAGCGATTATAATCATTTTAACATTTTTTTTCATTAAAAAATCAATGATTTCTTCACAATATTTTATTATTGTATTTGGTGATTTATCTCCATATGGAAGGTGTGCTGTATCACCATAATAAATGAAGTCTTCATTTGGCATAATTTTCATATATTCTTTTAAAACTGTAAGGCCTCCACATCCAGAGTCGAACATACCAATTGGTCTATTATCCATATTCAATTGTGTGAAATGATTCACACGTCTCCTTTCTTTTTTGATACTATTATATCATATTGCATTAAAAATCAAATATGTATTGCCAATGATATATAAATGATTTATCATTAACTATGTTAGTTTATCAGAAATATGTATAAAGTCTATAATAACATGAAAAATAATATAAGGAAGGAGAAATGTAATGGTACATTATATAGAAAATGAAAGAATATTATCAGAAGTTTTAAATAATGATAATTTGGTTGTAATAGATTTTTTTGCAACGTGGTGCGGACCTTGTCAAGAATTATCTCCTGTATTGGTTGAACTTGATAAAAAATATGGTGGTAGGGTTCAGTTCTATAAAGTTGATGTGGATGAGAAGCAGGAATGTGCTATGAGATATGGAATTACTGCAATGCCAACATTAGTGTTTTTTAAGGATGGGGAAGAAATTGAAAGAGAAGTTGGACTTTTACCAAAAGAAAAATTAGAGAAAATAATTGATGAGATGTTACAAGAAGGCTGAAAATCTCTCGCACAAGAAAGATGAAAATCTTCGATTTTCATTCTTTCGACCCTCGAGAGTTTTCGACTGAAAGAAAGAAAATCTCTCGCATAAATTAAAGTTTTTTATGCAATAGGAAAGAAAATTAATACATAAAAAGTTGCAAATTTGTTACTTTGGTACTATATAAGTATAGAAATTTCCTATTGTATAAAAAAGCAAGCTTCCAAAAGGGGGAACCATAAGAAGCTTGCCATCAAAGTAAGGGAAGTGAGTTATTTAAATTGTTTTTATAAAAATCTAGTTCTTAATACGATCACGGAATCGTAGGAGAAGAAAAGGTAACGAACTGAACTTATAATCAATAACTCACAAGGAAAATTAATACATTTTTTAATTTCCTTACGTATAAGATAACAATAAATTGTGTTAAATTTGTGAATTAAAAGAAAATAGAATATGAAAAAATCTTCAAAAATCATGTTAATTTTGAGTTATATTCAATTCAAACCAGAATTCTACACCGTTTTCAACATTGGTTACTCCATAATGATTTTTGTGTTGATCCATAATGGCTTTTACTAAAGATAATCCTATTCCAGAGCCACTTAAATCACGCGTTCTAGAAGAATCAACTTTATAGAATTTTGTCCATATCCTACTTAAATTTTCTTTTTCTATATGCTTACCAGAGTTAAATACAGTTATTTTTGCTTTGTTTTCATTTTGTTCTACAGTTATTTTTAATTGCTTGTTAACATCAATGTTTTTAATTGCGTTATTTATGTAATTTGTAAGAACCTGTTCTATTCTAAATACGTCGCCTTCAACATAGAGCTCATTTTCGTTATGTATAAATTCACATTTAATATTCTTTTCGCTGAAAATTATTTCATTTTTCTTTATTATACCCGATACAAGCTCTATTATATTAAACTTTTCTATATTTAAATTATTTTTACCGTATTCCAAATTAGATAAGTCTAGTAAATCATGAGTTAGAGAACTCATTTTGTTTGCTTCATCTAAAATTACTTCAAGATAATATTTTCTATCTTCTTCTGTTGTTGCAATTCCATCAATTAGCCCTTCTGCATAACCTTGAATCAAAGCTATAGGAGTTTTTAATTCATGGGATACATCAGAAACAAACTGACTCCTCATCTCTGCCAATTTAGATTTTTGTTCAACATCTTTTTCTAATTCAATATTTGCATTGTTTAGCTCTTGAATTTTTGTTTCTAGTTTTTTAGATAAAATGTTAATGCTATTTCCAAGAGTTTCGATTTCATCATTTGTATCTATACAACAATACTTTGAAAAATCTAATTCACTAATATTTTTTGCAACAGCCGTAACTTGTTTTATTGGTTTGGTAAATGATTCAGATATAAATAAAGAAAGCACACCGGCAGCGATTATTGAAATTGCTCCAACAAGTAGTAAGAACCCATTTGCTACGTTAACACTTTCTTTTATTGATTCTATAGGCGTTCTGATAAATACCATATAACCATTGTCTAATTTTCCAAATAATGCAACAAATTCGGAATGTATCCTGTCATCACTAATTATTGTTGTGAAATATGATTTAGTATCTGACAAATGATTGTTAATATAGTCAGCGTTTAATGAAACATAATCACGGGAAATCCATAGGTTATTTGAAAAATCTTTTGATGTAGAATACACAGTTATTTTTTTACCGTCTTTAATTACTATATCCATGTTTTGATTTGTTTCTATTTTTTCTAATTCAACATAATCGTCATTTCCAGAATTATTGATATAAGTTTCGTTTATCGAATTGAAAACTTTTACTAAGCTTTTTTCTTTAAAGCTTTGATAATATCCTTCCAAAACAGTAGAATTTAAAATTAGTATTGCTGAAATTACTAGCAATACTAATGCAGAAAAACATAATGATAGTTTTGAATTTATTGAAGTTTTTTTCATATTTATCCTCCCAGAGAAAAATAGGAATAGAGTTACTCAAATTTATACCCCAATCCTCTAATTGTTTGAATGTGTTCTCCTTTTTTTCCGAGCTTTTTACGAATCTTTTTTATATGGCTATCAATTGTTCTAGAATCTCCATAATAATCATAGTTCCAAACGTGATTTAAAATCTTTTCACGAGATAAGGCAGAGCCTTTGTTGTCTATTAAAAATTTAAGTAGTTCGAATTCTTTCATGCTAAGGTCTGCATTTTGACCATCAATGGTAACTATATGTGCATCAATATCTATAACAATTCCATCATAGCTTGTCACTAAATCCAAAGTTGGATAGCATCTTTTCAAAAGAGCATCAACTCGTGCTACTAATATTTTGGGACTAAAAGGTTTTGATATATATTCATCCACTCCAAGTTCAAAGCCAAATAGCTCGTCTCTTTCTTCACCACGAGCAGTTAGCATTATAACAGGAACTTTTGAAGTTTTCCTTATTTCGCGAAGCGTAGACCATCCGTCTAAAACAGGCATCATAACATCCAATATGATAAGACTTATATCAGCATTAATATTAAAAACCTCTAATGCTTTTTGACCATTTTCTGCCTCTGTCACTTCATACCCGCTAGTGCTTAAGAAATCTTTTAAAAGCTTACGCATACGTGCTTCATCATCAACAACTAATATTTTAAAACTATTCAATCAACTCACCCTTTTAATAAAAACTTTAAATTAATAATAATAAACAAATATGTTTTCTGTGTGAAAAAAACATAAATAAAATGAAAATTTTACATTATGCATTTAATAAAACTAAGCAATAACATATGTGCAGGATAAAAGATATAGAAAAAGTACCTAAAATCTTTTCCTTTTTTATCATTGAAAAATCCTAATATAAACACTGAAATAACAGCGTACATTTGAATACTTGAAGCTTTGAAACCATATATATAAACAGCAGTAGACAAAATAAATGTGATTAACGCTGCGGTAAAACCGAAAGGCTTTTTCAAATCAAATAAATAAAATATCATGACAATTATAATACCGTACCACTTGTAATCAACATTTAAGTAACACGCAATTAGAAGTATAGGAATAATTAACACACTAAAAAAGATATTTTTGCTTTTTGATAGTTCAATAAAATACAAAGCACCTAATGCTAAAACAAATGTGAAACCGATATTGAATGCAAGAGTATAATATCCTGAAACATACCTAAAAATTAAAAAAGGTATTTCTGATATCATAGCAAAAACGAGCATTCTAAGAAAGTATTTCTTTTTGCTTCTTGTTTTTTTGTAGCCTAGTGCAATTTGAAAAGCAAAAATAGGAAAAGCAAGTCTTCCTACGGTTCTTAATAAAGACACGTTTGGTAATAAACAATATCCGATATGATCAACTAACATAAAAAAACAAGCTAAGATTTTTAAAATGAAAGACGACATATTTTTCCCTTCCTTTAAAATATATAAATTATGCTACTTTTAATATGATTCCATATTATATCACTAAAAAATATATTGCACAATTTAATTTGATTGTATATATTATTTTTGGAGGATGAATAAAGAATTCTGTGAAAGGAGCTTTTTGTAATGTCTGAGATTGTGGTATACACTGGGCCGATGTTCTCGCGGAAGACAGCATTCTTGCTTGCTGAGTATGAGAGGTCGCTGATTGCTGGGAGAAAAACCGTTGCATTTAAACCAGCAATTGACGAACGATTTGGAAAAGATACCATAAAAAGCAGAAATGCAGGAAGTATAGAGGCTTTTTGTATTTCTAATCTTGATGAGATTTTGTCCTATGATGCTCAAGACTACTTCATTGATGAATTTCAGTTTTTAAATGGAGACATTCGTGTTGTTCAAAATTTGGCAAATGAAGGAAAAAATTTCTACATTGCAGGCTTGGATATGACAGCAGAAGGAAAGCCATTTGCCATTATGCGTGATTTATTGTGTATTGCTACTTGTGTTGATAAGAGAAAAGCTATATGCGTAGATTGCAAATGTGGTAGTGCGACTCATTCGTTCCATATAGGTAATAAGGACAAAGATATTTTGATTGGTGATAAAGAATACATTCCACTGTGTGGTCCTTGTTGGGCTAGAAGAATGAAAGAACGTGAAAATACTTAGAGTTAAGGAGTAAAAATGGTAGAAATTGAACTTAATAATTTAAGCGACTTTGAGCTTGTCCACATTTTCGAATGTGGACAATGCTTTAGGTGGCAAAAAGAAAATGATGGAAGCTATACTGGTGTGATAAAGTATGGTGTAGTAAATATAAAAAAAGATGACAGTAGAGTTGTAATATCTGGAAGTTTTGATGCTAATGATAAAGAAAAAATTTGTGATTATTTTGATTTGAATAGTGATTATACATCAATAAAAAAGAAATTAGAATTAAATGATGAGAATATGAAAAAAGCAATTGAGTACGGATATGGAATTAGAATATTAAATCAGGATCCGTGGGAAATGCTAATAAGCTTCATAATTTCAGCCACAAATAATATTCCTAGAATTTCAAAAACAGTTGAAAATATATCACGAACGTACGGTCAAAAAATAACATGGAATGAAAAGGAATATTATAAATTTCCAACACCTAAAGAATTATCAAGAGCTACGGTTTCTGAATTGAGAACACTAAATCTGGGGTTTAGAGATAAATATGTCTATAATGCAACAAAAATGGTATACACTGGTGAGATAGATTTAGAGAAAATTGAAAAAATGAATTATAAAGATGCAAAAAAGGAATTGATGAAGATTCAGGGAGTTGGTGAAAAAGTAGCAGACTGCATATTACTTTTTTCTATGAGAAAAAGGGAAGCTTTTCCTGTAGATACTTGGATAAAAAAGGTTATGTCTCAGCTTTATAACGAATCAAAAGACATAAAAAAAATCTCCGCATTTGCAGAAAACAAATTTGGAGAATATGGCGGAATTGCACAGCAATACCTATTCTATTACATGCGTTCTAATTTTTAGTTTAATCTTTATTATTAATTAATGTGTTTACAAAGTCGATAGCTAGGCTCCCTATAACAAATTGAGCAAACAATACTATCGAAGTGTAAATCATAGTTGAACCAATTGTGTGTAACATCATAGTAGAATTAGTATTAGCATTATATGTAATTATTCCAGTTCCGGCAACACACAAGATGAGTGACACGATAGAGGCAACCACAATTATTTTTTTAGAAAAACTGTTTATAGAATTTAATTTATTTACAATATTATTTACCATGGAAATCATCTCCTGACTAGTTTGTATAACATAATTATATCACTGTAAACCACAAAAATCAAACACAAAAAAGCATCAAACACTTGAAAAAACTGTAACTGACGAAATAAGTACTACGGAAATAATAAGTTTACAAAAAACAAAAAGTGCAAAAATTTTTGAGGCTGCACAAAGCTAAATGTTCTATATGACAAGTGTTATACGCCAAAGACTAGGGAAAGAGCACTTTTTGAGAAATATACAAATTTATGTAAAATTGCAAAATAATACTTGCATTTTTAGCATTAGTATGCTACACTATCGTAAGTAAACTGACAAAATGTGCAAAAGGAGGTGCAATTGATATGCCAAATATTAAATCTGCAATCAAAAGAGTAAAAACAACAAAAACTAGATCAGCACAAAATGCTATGGTTAAAACTGCTTATAAAACAGCTGTAAAGAACTTTAAAGTTGCTGTTGAAGAAGGAAATAAAGAAAAAGCAACAGAACTATTTAAAGTAGCAACAAAAGCTGTTGAGAAAGCTGCAAATAAAGGAGTTATTAAAGATAATACTGCTTCTAGAAAAAAATCAAGCCTTGCAAGAGCTTTAAATACACTTTAGTATTATATGATGCCTAAGGATAGGTGTCGTACTTAAGTAAAGCTGCTTTGGAAGGAGGGAAAAAGATGTCAGGTATCAAAATAAGAGATAATGAATCAATAGATAATGCACTAAAGAGATTTAAAAGAGACTGTGCAAAAAGTGGAGTTTTACAAGAGGTTAGAAAAAGAGAACATTATGAAAAGCCTAGTGTAAAAAGAAAAAAGAAATCAGAGGCTGCTAGAAAGAGAAAGTTTTAATATAAATTGTAAAGCATACATAGTTAAGGCAGATTGAACAATCTGCCTTAGTTTTTATCTATAAAAAGAGAGTTATGCTTTCTCTTTTTAAATTTTATTTCTTTAAATCAAAGGAGTGATGATTGTGCTAAAGGAAAAATTGCTAGAAGACTTTAAGAATGCAATGAAAGAAAAAGATGAATTAAAGAAAAACACAATTATGATGATAAGATCTGCAATATTACAGATTGAAAAAGATACGCAAAAAGAGTTAAGCGAAAACGAAATTTTAGAAATAATTGCAAAAGAATTAAAGAAGAGAAAAGAGACTTTAAGCGATATTGAAAAAAGTGGACGAGATGATTTGATTTCTGAGGTTAATAATGAAATTGCAATTATCAAGGCTTATTTACCAGAAGAACTTTCTAAAGAAGAGGTTGAAAAGATTGTAGCCGAAGCTATTAAAGAATCTGGAGCAACTTCTATAAAAGAAATGGGAAAGGTTATGCAAATTGCAAAAGCAAAGACAGCAGGAAGAGCAGATAACAAGATATTAAGCGATTTGATTCGTTCAAGTTTGGCTTAGGAATAATTATAAAAGTTAATATAAAAAATATCAAGAGTGGACGAGAGACCGGCTTTATGACTCCACAGCAACCTAGTTTTAATACTAAGGTGCTAATACCGACAAGTTATAAACTTGAATGATACAAATAACTTAGCGATAAGATTTTGTATCTTATCGCTTTTTTGCGTAATAGGAAAGTAACAGATTTGCAACCTTTTGTGTATTAATTATCTTTCCTATTACACAAAAAATTTTAATTTATGCGAGAGATTTTCTTCCTTTCGGTCGAAAACTCTCGAGAGTCGAAAGAATGAAAATCGAAGATTTTCATCTTTCTTGTTGAAAAATTAGGAGGAAGAATAAAATGAAAAGATTATTTACTAGTGAAAGTGTAACAGAGGGACATCCGGATAAGGTGTGTGATTTAATTGCAGATAGCATATTAGATGCAATGATTGAGCAAGATCAAAATTCTAGAGTTGCATGTGAGGTGTGTGCTAATAGCAATTTTGTACTTGTTATGGGAGAAGTAACTACAAATGCTACGGTTGATATTGAAAAAATAGTAAGAGAAACAATAAAGAAAATAGGGTATACAAAAGAGGAGTATGGTTTTAATTCTGAAACTTGTGAAATAAAAATAATGTTAAAAAAACAATCTTCTGATATTGCAATGGGAGTTAATAAATCAAAAGAAGAAAAAGAAGGAGAAAACTTAGGTGAAGGTGCTGGAGACCAGGGAATAATTTTTGGATATGCATGTAATGAAACTGAAAATTATATGCCATTCCCAATATATTATGCACATAAACTTGCCAAAAGATTAGCTGAAGCCAGAAAAAACGGTGAAATAAAATATTTAAGACCTGATGGCAAAACACAAGTGACCGTAGAGTATGATGAAAATGGAAATGTAAAAAGGATTGATGCCATAGTTATATCTGCACAACACGATCCTGATGTTGAACAAGAAAAAATAAAGAATGATATAATAGAAAAAGTGGTAAAAACAACTATACCAGCAGAGTTTTTAGATGACCAAACAAGATATTTTATTAACCCAACTGAAAGATTTGTAATAGGCGGACCTGCTGGGGATAGTGGACTTACAGGAAGAAAAATAATAGTTGACACATATGGTGGCTATGCTCCTCATGGGGGTGGTGCATTTTCAGGAAAAGATCCAACAAAAGTTGACAGATCTGCAGCGTATATGGCAAGAAAAATCGCAAAAGATATAGTAAAATCGGGACTAGCAGACAAATGTCAAATTGAATTGGCTTATGCTATAGGTGTTGCTAAACCAGTATCAATATTAGTTGAAACTTTTGGAACAAATAAAATACCTGAAGAAGACATTGTGAAAAAGATAAATGAAGAATATGATTTAACTCCAAAAGGAATTATAAAAAGATTAGACTTAAGAAAGCCGATATATAAATATACTACAAACTATGGCCACTTAGGAAAAAATGGATTAAAGTGGGAAGAATAAAAATATTATAATTATTTGATGACTCATATGAGTATTTATGATAATATTTACCTGATTAATTGTTTTGAAATACATTTAATGGGGTGATAAATTTATATGCATAAAACTAAAAGAAAAATATTTGAAAAAGCTATGGAACTTTTTGCTACAAAAGGTTATGAGTCTACTAGTATTGAGGAAATAACCGCGGTTGCTGGAATTGCTAAAGGCACGTTTTATTACCATTTTCCCAAAAAAGAAGATATGTTCTTCTTTTTAGTTGAAGAGGGTGGAAAATTATTAATAAATAGTATCGAACTTAAAGTTAGAAAGGCAAGTAATTCGATTGAAAAAATAAAAGAGATTATATTAATTCAAATAAAAGTTACTATTAAGTATGAAAATTTTGTTAGAATTATATTAGGTGAGATGTGGGGAAATGGTGAAAGAAATAAAGCTTGTAGAAATTGTATAGAAAATTATTTAAGTGCGTTAAAACAAGTTGTAGAGGACGGAATGCAAAAGGGAGAAATAAAAAAAGGAAATGCAGAAATTACGGCATATGGAATTTACAGTGCTATATGTTCATGCCTTATGTATAAAGATAAAGAGGATTTCACCATTGATAAATTGTATAAAGAATACACAGATTATATATTGAAAATTTTGGAAAACTGACCATTCGGTTTAATGACTTCCATATCTTTTTAGAATATAATTTCCGTAAAAGGTATAGGAGGTATGTATATGAAAAAAATGGAAATAAAGTATAATGATGTTCCAAAAATAAATACAATAAAAGAGCTCATTGATTTGGCAGTAAAAGAAGCTGGAGATAAAAATGCTTTTGAATATAAAGAAAAAAATAAACAAATAGAGGTTACATATAAAGAATTTAAAACGGATATAGATAGTCTTGGTACAGCATTAATGAAAATTGGAATGGATAGTAAGCATTTGGCAACAATAGGTGAAAATAGCTATAAATGGCTAACAACATATTTGACTGCTTTGCGTTCGGATGGTGTGTTTGTACCTATAGATAAAGAATTAACAAAAAATGAAATTATTAATGTCCTTAGAAGTAGCGAAAGTGAACTTTTGTTTTATTCTTCAAAGTTCGAAACCTATATAAAAGATATAAAAGAAGAATTACCTCAAATGAAGTACTTTATAGCTTTTGACAAAGATGATGATGATGAAATTTCATTATCATACAATAAATTTATTGAGATGGGAAAAAAAGAGATTGAAAATGGAAATAATGATTTTGTTAATTTAGAACACAGGGATACTAAGAAATTAAAAATGCTTGTTTATACCTCTGGAACAACGGATCAGCCGAAAGGAGTTATGCTATCAGAACATAACTTGGTTAATAGTGCATACTATGGATTAAGAGTTGCGATTCTATATACAAAATGCTTATCTGTTTTGCCATACCATCATACATATGAAGCTGTTTCTGGGATTATTGTTGGTATTTTAAAACATGCGACAATTTGTATAAATGATAGTTTGAAAAATGTTTTAAAGAATATACAATATTACAAACCTGATTATATTTATTTAGTGCCTGCATTTTCAGAAATATTTTATAAAAACATTTGGAATAATGCGAGAAAAACAAAAAAAGAATTTGGCCTTAAATTCTTAATAAAGTTTAGCAATTTCTTAAGATTATTTGGAATAGATAAAAGAAGAGAGTTATTTAAGTCAATACATGAAGCTTTTGGCGGAAATTTACGCAAAATTGTTGTTGGCGGTGCACCATTAAGAGCCGATATAGGTAAGTTTTTTAATGATATAGGCATTGATTTAATTAATGGCTACGGAATTACAGAATGTTCACCTCTTGTAAGCGTAAATAGGGAGGAAATAAATGATCCAAGAACCGTTGGTGTTGTTCTACCATGTTGTCAAATAAAGTTTGAAAATGTTAACGCAGACGGGGACGGAGAAATATGTGTTAAAGGCGACATTGTAATGATGGGATATTATAAGGACAAGGAGAGAACAGAAAGAGTACTTAAGGATGGCTGGTTTAACACAGAAGATTATGGTAGATTTAATGAAAAAGGCCTATTAGTTATAAACGGAAGAAAGAAAAATATAATTGTATTAGACAATGGAAAGAATATATATCCTGAAGAAATAGAAAGCTATATCTTAAAGGTACCATATGTTTCAGAAGTTGTTGTTAGAGGGAAAAAAGATGAGAATGGCCATGAACATTCACTTATGGCAGAAGTCTTTTTAAATAGTGAGAAAGTTAAAGAATTAGGTGAAGAAAATATAGAAGAAACTTTGAAAAAAGATATTTCTAAAGTTACAAAAGAGTTACCTGTTTATAAACATATAACTGATGTAAAAATTAGAGATGAAGAATTTAAGAAAACAACAACTAATAAAATTAAAAGATAGAAATGTTAAAAATAGTGATGTTATGTTACACCACTATTTTTTATATATATAGGAATAGAAATATTCTTGACAATAAAACTCAAGAATAGTAAGCTAGATATAAGAATGATTATAATTTCTTGGAAGGGGAATGAAGTATGGGATTTGATTTAAAAAATGTTTTCAAAAAGGATAATGAAACATTAATTATTGACAGAAAAGCACAGGCATTAAAAATGTTAATCATTTTTACATGTATAGTAGTTTTTATTTTGATTTTGTTAGTTATTGTAAAGAACTTAACAAATGTGGATGAAATAAGGAGAGCAAATATAACAAAGGATATTCAAAACGTAAGAAACTATGTTAGAACTAAGGCTGTAGAGGCAAGTGAAGATCCCAATATAACTCTTCCTGGAACAAGTTTACAAGATAATCCTGTTAACTTAAATATTAATGGTGTTACTGAAGAATACAGATATGGATATTATTTATTAAATCCAGAAGATCTTTCAGATATGACTACTGCTTTGAATCTTAATACTGAACAGTATATTGTAAATTATGATACATCTGATGTTGTAAATGTAGGTGGTGTAAAGTATAAAAGAGGAGTATATCATTCAATAGATGATTTAATTGCGATTGAAAATGGTGAATTGATACCATCAAGAAATACGATAATTATTAAAACTGCTGAAGATATGCAAAAGTTGCACACATATCCAACGGCCAATTTCAAACTAGCTGGAAACATTGACATGACTCAATATGCTAGTGGACAAGGTTGGAAGCCAGTCGATGAATTTAGTGGAAAATTAGATGGTAGAGGATATACGATAAGCAATTTGAAAATAAATAGACCAAGTGAACAGTATGTTGGTTTGTTTGGAAAAGTTACAGCAGATGCAAAGATTATGAATGTAACTTTTGAAAACGTAAATATAGTTGGTGAGAACTATACGGGTGTTCTTGCTGGAACAATGGCTGGTAATGCTACAAGAGTAATTGTAACTCCTAGAGTATTAACTAGAGAAGAAGAAAGAAAAGATGAATCAGAAAGACCTCCAGTTTTTGCTACAGTTACAGGTCAATTTTATGTTGGTGGATTAGTTGGTGCGTTCAATCAAGGTGTAATTTCTAATTGTAAAGTTAAATTAGAAAATGTAAATGGTAGAGAAGAAGTTGGTGGTTTTGTTGGAACATACAGCTCAGGAACACTTCAAGAATGTTATGCAAGTACTGATAGCATGACAGGAAAAAGTTCTGTTGGTGGCTTTGCAGGATTGATTTCGGCAAGTAATGCAACTTATATGCATGAGTGTGTTGGAATTTCAAGTATATCAGGTACAGATTCATTAGGAGGACTTGTTGGAAAGATTGAGATGCTATCTGCAAATAAATTAGACATAAAGAACTCATATTCATTGGGAACAATTACTCAAGGTGAGTCTGATATGGGAGGACTTATTGGATACATACGCACAGCGGATAGAGCTACTTTAAATCTTGAAGCTTTGTATACAGCTGTTGATGTCTTGAATAAGAATAGTACTGCTGGTGGTTGTTTGGGAAGATCAAATGTTTCAACTAATTCTACATGCTCTGTAGTTAGTGTGTTCTGGGAAAAGAACTTAGCAGCAGGAGAAGTTTTATATGATGTTGGTAAAACAGAAGCAGAAGCTACAAAGTTGAATTTTGAAGATAAAACAGCAGATGAAATGAGATATCGTTCAACATTTGCTAACTGGAATTTTGATGTATGGGGAATTGTAGAACGTGAGAGTACTCCATACCTAAAGTTCGAAAATAATTTTTAAATTATAAGTGAGGGATAGTATGAATAAGAAGCATGGTGTCACAATGATTAACCTTGTTATTACTATACTTGTAATTATAATTTTAGTTACAATAGTTCTTTCAACAGGCTTAAGGAGTATTTCAGAAACTCAAAATACAAGGACTGAAATGGAAATTAGGAATTTGAAAGATGCTGTGGCTAACAGGATGATAAAAAATGAAAAAAATCCAGAAAAATATCCTTTAATCGGTAACAAGATTGATGATTTATCAGAATTTTTAAACTATGTTGATGGATTATCTGATGAGGAAATGGAGAAGGTTACAAAGAATCTAACATCAGATAGATTGGAATACTATAGAATTATTGATAGCAGTGCAGCAGCGGCACTTGGTGTTGAATCAGTTACTAATACGCATTTTTACATAGTAGATTATTTGACTGGAAATGTTTTTGGATGTGTTGATATTGAAAAAATGTCAAATGAAGTAGGTAATTAATGGGGGCTTTATATGAAAAAAGATAGTGGAATAAGTTTAATAACTTTGGTTGTAACAATAATTGTAATGATTATTCTCGTTGGCATTATTGGAGTGTATTCGATAGATACTATAAAGAATGGGCATCAAGCAGTTGCTAAAAGGGAACTTGAAAATGTGCGTGATTTTGTTATAAGACAGTGTATAAGAATGGAATCGAATGAGTTTGAAATCAACTTAGAAAAATATCCTGAGATAGAATTGTCATCTGAGAAAATTTATGAACTATCTGAAGGAAAGCTAAATAACCAAGAAATTAGTAATATTATTTCCGTTAATTCTGCAGAAGATTTGGATAATAAATATAAATATTATTATTTACAAGCAGATAAAAAATATTTTGAAGATGAAGATTTTTCAAACAATGATATAACAGTTAGAGATGTAAGGAATGATTATATAATTAATTTCTATACAGGCACTATTATATGCATTACAGATGAATATTTTGATGTGGATGGTATTATTAAGGGCGTTGACGAAATAAAATTATCAATAGAATAATAAATAATTAGCAATGGACTATTTTTGTAAATAGTCCATTTTTATAGTGGTGAGGTAAACACACATTTTGTTAGAAAAATCATACTATATATTAAGGAGTGGATTATATGTATAGTTTGATTATAGACACACTCATATGGAGCTTTGCTATATATGGATTTGTTAGTTTTATTGAAGAATTTTTTATAAATGCAGTATGTTACATAATTTTGAAAACAATAAATATAGTTAAATTCTGCGAAAATATCATTGCTAAAAAAGAAAGGTGAATATATAATAAATAGCAAGAGCTTAGAGAATTTACACGCTAATTAAAGAGACTAAGAAGGGAAGTTTTGATGGAATTAAAAGGACAAATTGAAGAGATAATCTTTTCAAATGAAAACAATAGCTATACTGTGTGTAGTATGACAGTAAATGGTGGAGAAATTACTGCTGTTGGCTATTTACCATTTTTAAATATAGGTGATTTAATTGTTGCACAAGGCGAATTTGTAAATCATAGTCTTTATGGAAAACAATTTAAGATTGATACATTTGAAAAAGCTATACCTAATACTACTGCTGAAATAGAAAAGTATTTGGGAAGCGGTATAATAAAAGGAATTGGACCTGCTACGAGTAAAAAAATCGTGAATAAATTCGGAAAAGATACAATATATACGTTGCAATACGAACCTGAAAAGCTAACTTGTATTAAAGGAATAACAAAAGCAAGAGCAATGGAGATATCTGAAGCATTTAATAATGTGTGGGAATTGTGGCAGATAGTGATTTTTCTACAACAATATGGAATCGGAACGGTTAATGCAAATAGAATATATAAAGAGTATGGGATGAATGCAATAAATGCTATAAAAGAAAATCCATACGCATTGCTAAATATATTATACGGTGTCGATTTTAAACACATAGACAAAATGGCATTATCAATGGGAATAGAGAGTTCATCTAGTTTCAGAATATCAAGTGGAATAAAATATGCTTTAAATCTTGCATCAAGAAATGGACATACATGTGTTTTAGAAGTTAATTTACTTGAATATGTGAGTAACATTCTTAGTGTAGAAAGAGACCTTGTAAAAAATGAATTAACAGCTTTAAGTTACTCAAAAGAGGTTTATATAGAGAATGAATTTGTATTCTTGAAAGATTACTATGAAGCAGAAGAAAATGTAGCAAAAAAATTATTGATGCTATCAAGAAATTTTGTAAAAAAAGTATATAATTTAGATTCAAAAATAAAAGAAACAGAAAATGAGTTGAAGATTGAATTATCTCAAGAACAAAGGAATGCTGTAAGAGCTTGTTTTGAGAATCAAGTTGTAATAATTACAGGTGGACCAGGAACTGGAAAGACTACAATAGTAAAAGTTCTAATTCATCTATTCAAAAAAGAAAGTATGGAAGTCGCACTTTGTGCACCAACTGGAAGAGCAGCTAAAAGAATGGAAGAGGCAACAGGAGAAGAATCTAAAACTTTACATAGACTTTTAGAGTTAGGAAAAACGGACGAAAATAAATTGAACATAGATTATGCAGTAAATAAAATAAAACAACAAGTTGTAATTGTTGATGAAATGTCTATGGTAGATATAGTTCTTATGAATTATCTAGTGAAGGGATTAATAGATAATACAAAACTAATACTTATAGGAGATAGTGATCAATTGTCATCTGTCGGACCTGGAAGTGTTTTAAATGATATGATTGAAAGTGAAACAATTACAACTAATAGACTTACTGAAATATATAGACAAGCAGCGGAAAGTAGAATAGTAACTAATGCACACAAAATAAATGATGGAGATAAAGAAATTATTTTTAACGAAAAAGAGGGAGATTTCTTTTTTATTAGAGAAAATAACATATTAGAACAAATTATGGAATTAGTTAGTACAAGACTTCCAAAATTTCGGGAAATATGATATACTAAAAGACATACAGATATTAACACCCACAAAAAAGGGTGAAACCGGAACAAAAAATTTAAACAAAAAATTGCAACAAATTTTAAATCCAAAAAGTCTAACAAAAAGAGAACGAGAGTTTGGAGAAGTGACTTTTAGAGAAGGCGACAAGGTAATGCAAATTAGAAATAATTATGACATATACTGGGAAGGCGTAGATGGTAAATCTTATGGTAGTGGCGTCTATAACGGTGATCTTGGGATAATAAAAACAGTAACGCAAGATTACATAGAAGTTACTTTTGATGATAGAATTGTAAAGTATGAAACCAACATAATAGAAGAAATTGAGCATGCATATGCAATTACTATTCATAAGAGTCAAGGAAGTGAGTTCCCAGTAGTAGTTATGATAATAACTAATGGACCGCCTATGCTTTATACTAGAAATTTATTGTATACTGGTGTTACGCGTGCTAAAGAACTTCTTATTATGATTGGCAAAGAAAATGTTATCAATAGAATGATTGATAATATAGATACTAAAAAAAGAAATACAGGTTTAAAATATAAATTAGAAAAATATATGGATATTTTTAACGTGTGAGTCGGAGGTATAAATGAAAAAGACAAGCATTTTTATTATATCAATATTAATAATGTTAGGAACTTCAACGATTTCTTTTGCCTATAGTGATACTAATGAACACTGGGCTAAAGAAGCAATTGAAGAATTGTCTGAAAAAAAGATAATCTATGGATATTCAGATGGAACTTTTAAGCCAGACAGTGATATGACTAGAGCTGAACTTATAGTAATTATGAATAGATTATTAGGATCAAAAGTGGAGTCATCAAAATACATACCTGATGTGTCAAGACAAGAATGGTTTTATTCTGATATCAGAAAGGCTGTTGAGGCTGGAATTATAACCGGTGATGCAGATGGCTATATAAGACCAAATGATAAGATAACTAGAGAGGAAGCTGTGGTAGTGCTATCACGAGCATTAAATATAGCAAATATTGCTGGCTCTGGTATGGATTTTGATGATAAAGATGAAATTTCAGATTGGGCTATGAAACCTATGTACACATTTACAAGGTATGGATATATAAATGGGTATACGGGAAATTTGATAAAGCCTAAAGCTAATATAACCAGGGCAGAAGTTTTAACTATAATAAAGAGAATATTTCCGAACATATTGACTGAAAGTATATACGAAGGAATGATAAGTGGAAACGCATTATTAATAGATAATAATATAATACTAAATAAAGTTACTATAAGTGGAAACTTGATGATAAAAGAGGGAATAACAGACACACTAAAAATTAATAACGTGGAAGTAAAAGGAAATTTAATTATTGATAAACAAAGCAAGCTTTTATCTCAAATTAGAGTTGGTGGAAAAATTATTGAAACTAGTTCTAAGAGATTGAATGAGAAAGAAAATTCAAGTTATATAAACAAAGAGTTTGGAATATCATTTGCGTTACCTAAAACTACAACTATAGTTGAAATAAATAAAGGGGAAGAAGTAGACTTTTCAAAAGAAGATGTAATTGCTATAAATATTTTAAAAGATGATAAATATTATTTACAAAGTGTTTTAACCATTGCTAGAGAAGAAATAAAAAAATATGCTAATTTGTTTGTTAGAAAAGAAATTGGAAATATCCAAAATGCTCAATATGTTTTTTATGATGATAACGATAAATCTCAAATGATAATCATAAAAAGAGAAAATGTTGTATATGAATTAGCTTTTTACAATGCAGTAAGTGAGAACCTAGTAGATAACGTTTTGTCAACATTACAACTTACTCAAACAGAAAACATAACTGATCATAAAAATATCGTTTATAAGAATTCAGCATTGTCATTAAAATTTTTGTATAAAGAATTTTATGTTTTAGTGGATGATTCTTATAACACAGGAATTATGAATGAAAATGAAGCTTTGTTTAAATTGTTTGTGCAAGTAAATACAGTTACTGACATGGAAAATTACACAATGAAAGAAGTTAAAAATTTATTAACTTCTATAGCAAGAAATGATGGGGAGATAATAAAAGTAGAAGACTTTAAAATAATAAATAATGATGCTATAAGGTTTGTAATAAAAGGTGAAGGTAGAATGATAAATTCTTTATATATAGTTGTTGGAAATAATTTATACAACCTTATATTTACAGGCGAGATTGATGCAATGAATGAGGTAGGCAATGACATGTTTACCAACATTATAAATACAATAGAAATTTAAAATTGGTGGGATGAGCAAACTTAAAAAGTAGGTTCATTCCATTCTTTATTTGGAGGAATTAATTG
>CAVHNT010000003.1:0-7028 GCA_963637565.1 bacterium | reverse complement strand
AAAAGTTCGCTTGGTTTTTCTCATTTCTCATTGTTTACTTTTCAATGTACTTCTTACTTCTGTATTATTTGTGTCCGTAAGTTTTGCTGTTTTTCAGAAGCCTTATTCAATATACCATCTTTTTTTCTGTTTGTCAACAACTTTTTTATTTTTTATTGTTGGTAAATTTTATGTGTTTTTTAGATATTTTTTTGTGTTCTCTCGCGAGAACAATTAGTATATTAACACCGTGTTCGACAAAAGTCAACAACTTTTTTTACTTTTTTAATTTATTTTTCATCATCTTTTTAAAATGTTGATTTTTGTAGTGTTTGCGGGTTGTAAAATTGAAAGCATAAAGGCATAGTGATAAAAATGCACTAGTCATTATGAACGATATAATTAGAATTCATTATATTATTCTGTTACATTTCTGTCTTTTTTTATTTTTGTAACGCTTATATCTCCAAACAATGAGTTTTGAGATATCTTTATTCTACTAGATTTTGAAAGTTCTAGTAACCCTAAAAAAGCTGTTACTATTTCAACTTTAGATTTTTGTTTTGTATTAAATACTTTGTTAAATATAAAAGTAGGTGCTTTTAACAAGAACTTCAATATTTCTTTTATCTTACTTCTTATTGTCACTTTTTCATTTACCGCTAACTTGTCTAAATTATCTGCATTAATATTTCTTTTCTCGTTTTCTCTTCTAACAAATCCAGAGTAAATTTCAGGTATTATATATGAATCATATTGTTTCTCTATCTTTCCTTTTGGAAGTTCAACTTTTTCTGGCAATTTATAGAACTTACCACCACACTCTTCAAGCTTCTGTTTTAGTAAAGTGGTATTTTCTTTATACTTTTTGTACTCAATTAACATTTGCACTAAATCAATTTCTTCTTCTTCGTCTTCTTCTAAACTTGGAAGCAATGATTTCGATTTTAAATAAATCAATTTTGAAGCCATTATTATGAATTCACTTGTTATATCCAAATTCATTTCTTGCATCAGTTGAAGATACTCCAAATATTGATTTGTTATTTCGTTTATCTTAATATCGCAGATATCCATCTTATTTTTTTCTACTAAATGGCATAATAGATCAAGTGGCCCTTCGAAGTTTTCCATTTTTATTTGATATTGTGTTATAGTTGGATTCATTTTTACCTCCTGCTACTTATTATAATATCTCATTCACAACAATACAAAAATTGTAAGGGCTGATTTTGGTTTATCAACCCTTACTTAGCTTTAATTACATTATTCTTATTATTCTCATTACTAATCTTTTCAGTTTGTCTGCAACCTTATCCGCATTCTCTATTACTTCCTCGTGACTTTGTACTACCCCACTACCAGTTACATTAGTTATGCAAGATATTCCAAGTACTTCTATTCCGATATGATTAGCTGCTATTACTTCTGGAACTGTAGACATGCCTACAGCATCCGCACCAATTACTTCTAGCATTTTGATTTCTGCTGGTGTTTCGTATTGTGGACCAGTCATATACGCATATACGCCCTCTTTTAGTTCAATTTTCGAATCATAATCATCTTTTTTTCCAAATAATTTATCTTTTAGGTTTATATCACTCTCATTAAAATCTGTAGCTATTTTTGCTATATTCCTCAATCTCAAAGAATATGCTTCTGACATATCTGGGAATCTCTCGCCAAAGCCCTCTTCATTCTTTCCTCTTAATGGAGATATTCCAGCTACATTTATATGATCTGTGATAAGCATTATATCTGTAGGATTGAATTTCTTATTTATTCCGCCTGCTGCATTTGAAATAATAAGTTCTCTTACTCCCAACAAAGCAAATACTCTCACCGGGAATACGACATCACTCATATCATATCCCTCATAATAGTGAAGACGACCTTGCATTATTATAACATCTTTATCGTATATTTTTCCTAATATCATTTTCCCACTATGTCCCACTACCGTTGGTGTTTTAAAGTGCGGAATTCTTGAGAAAGGTATTTCAACTCTTTCATCAACAACTTCATTAGCAAGACCTCCAAGTCCCGAACCTAATATTATTGCTATTCTTGGTTTTACAGTTGAGTTCTCTAAAATATATCTAGCTGCTTCTGAAGCTTCTAATAATATATCCTTCATATAAATATAACCTCCATATGTTTACTTTTCTTTCGTTGCTCTATTAATTATCCTGCAAAGTTCTGTTATTGTCAATTGCATCTGCAATACTAGTATATGAATACCCTTTTCCTCTTAGGTATCTTTTTATTTTCTCAATCTCTGTTGTCTGAGCTTTTTTCTCCACTATTCTCCTAGCAGAGTCACTTTCAAATTCTTCTAGTTCTGTTTGATGTGCTTCTATATAACCATCAATATATTCTTCTTTAATGCCTCGTCTTAACAAATCCATTTTCATTTCAAATATTGATGATTTTTTTAATTTTAATACATTATTTATATATCTTTCTACATACCTAGAATCATTTATATATTCATTTTCTGTTAAGTATTGAATAACATCTTCTATATATTCGTCAGTATATTCGAGTCTCTTACACTTTTGTCTTATTTCCATTTCTGTTCGTTTTTTAAATATAACATATTTCATTAGCTTATCATCTATAATCATGTATCTCGACTCCTATACAAGAAAGCTGAAAATCTTCGATTTTCAGTCTTTCGATCCACGAGAGTTTTCGATTGAAAGAAGGAAAATCTCTCGCGTAAACTAAAGATTTTCATACAATAGGAAAGGAAATCAATACATAAAAGGTCTCAAATCTGTTGTTTTCCTATTGTATAAAAATTATTCTTCGTCTTCACCTATTTCATCATTTCCAATTTCTAATTCTTCTGTTAATGTTTTGTCAAATGCTTTACTTATATTAGCTCTAACCTTTGCTTCTATTTCATCTCGTATTTGTGGATTGTTCTTTAAATATTGTTTTGCATTGTCGCGTCCTTGACCAATTCTTTCTCCGTTATAACTAAACCAAGCCCCTGATTTTTCAACAATATCTAGACTAACAGCTACGTCTAGTATATTTCCTTCTTTTGAAATTCCTTCTCCGTACATTATATCAAATTCTGCTTCTCTAAAAGGTGGAGCCACTTTATTTTTTACTACTTTTACTTTTGTTCTATTTCCAATCATTTCGCCATTAACTTTAAGTGTTTCAACTCTTCTTACATCTAATCTTACAGAAGAATAAAACTTTAGAGCACGTCCACCAGGTGTAACTTCTGGATTTCCAAACATTATTCCAACTTTTTCTCTTAATTGATTTATAAAGATTGCTACTGTATTTGATTTATTTAATACACCAGTTAGTTTTCTTAACGCTTGCGACATAAGTCTAGCTTGTAAGCCAACATGTGAATCTCCCATATCACCATCTATTTCAGCTTTTGGAACTAGTGCTGCTACAGAGTCTACTACTATGATATCTATTGCACCGCTTCTTACAAGTGCTTCTGCAATTTCAAGTGCTTGTTCTCCTGTATCAGGTTGAGCAACAATCAGATTATCAATATCTACGCCTAGATTTTTAGCGTATACTGGATCTAGTGCATGTTCTGCATCAATGAAAGCAGCCTCGCCACCCATTTTTTGTGCTTCTGCAATCATATGTAACGCTACTGTTGTTTTTCCTGAAGATTCTGGTCCAAAAACCTCTACAATTCTTCCTCTTGGTACTCCACCTATTCCTAATGCAATATCTAGGCTTAATGCGCCTGTTGGTATCACATCAACTGTTGTATGCGTATTTTCTCCTAATTTCATTACCGCACCTTTGCCAAATTGTTTTTCAATTTGTCCTAACGCAACTTCCAAAGCCTTTCTTTTTTCTTCATTTACTGCCTTTTTATTTTCTGCTTGTACAGCATTTTTTTTACTTTCTGCCACAATATAACCTCCTCTTAATTCTCTTTTACTACATTTTGATTGTAGAACATTCGTTCTCTTTTGTCAAGAAAAACATTCTTATTTACAAAAGTTTCTTATATTTCTATATGGATTAAAATCTGTACCTTTGTATTCACCTTTTACACTTTTGTTTGTTAATATAATATTTGATTTGTAGAACAAACCTATATACGGCATCTCGCTTTTATAATATTGCTTAAATGTTTCCATATTGTTAGCATACACATCACCATCTGATGCACTCATCATATTAATTATTCCATCCATCTTCTCATCACTAAAATGAGCATAATTATAAACACTTCCTGTTGATACTATATTTTGAATTTGATATTCATTTTTTATATCTAAAGTTGCTATTGCTAAATCGAAATTTCCTTTTTGCAAACTATCATTAAAAGCACTTAGTGTTAATTCGTTGATTGTAATTTTTATTTGTATTTCTGCTAAATCTTGTTTTATTTGCTTCGCTATACTAAGTTTTTCGCCCTCATCTTTTACAACTATTATATTAAATGCAAGGCTTTTTCCGTCTTTGCTCCAGCCGTTTTTAGTTTGTGACCATCCCGCATTAATTAACATTTGTTTTGCTTTTTCTATGTCATATTCCATGCTTGGTGTTGCATATTTTGAGTTTGATGCTATTGGTATATCTGTTATATAAGCATTTCCTCCATATATACTAGATATCATATTTTCTCTATTTATTGCACTTAAAATAGCTTTCCTAACAGAAGATTCTTTTAGGATTGCTTTTGAAGTATTAGGAATTATTACTTCATACTTTGAAGATTCGAACGTATATGAATTTACACCTATAAAACCAAACTTTTCTTTCCAATTATGTATTGTCGTAAATATCATATCTACATCGGACGATTTAAATGCCTTTATAGCTTCATTATATGTAGAATATTTTTTTAAATATATTGTACTCAATTTGGCGTTTGAATCTTTCCACCAATTTTTATTAAATATTATCTTTATTTCACTCTCGTTTGAGGAATCGTATTGATAAGCTCCTGTTCCCACTGGTCTATTAGCTTTATCCTCATTTAAGATTCCTTCATTTTTAAAATAATATTCTGGAATTATCGGAAATGTTAATTTTGTTGGGAAATACGCATCTTTAGTTTTTAATATTATTACAAGTGTATTATCATCAATCAAATCTACAGATGATATGTTTGAAACATTTGCAAAATATTTTGATTGTATTTCATTATTTAGCAATGTATTAATTGTATACTTCACATCTGCAGCGGTAAACTTTTCACCACCGTGAAAATAAACATTTTCTCTTAGTTTTATAATCCATGTTACATCATCTCTTTGAGCCCAATTTACAGCAAGTGATGATTCTATCTGATTTTCATCATCAAAAGCTACTAATGGCTCATATATAAGTTTTAATATATCTGCAACGTATGAATTTTTAGTTCTTAGTGGATTTAGTGTATCTACTTCTGGTAAGGCCAAACTAAGTTCATTGATTATTTCCATGCTTTGTAATTTTTCACCACTTGAAGGTATCAAATCTTCTTCATTTTCCTTTATCTGTACAGCATTAGCTCCAATAACTATCCCTACTATTATTCCGACAATAATAAAGAAAACTAAAACTTTTTTCATATTTTTTCTCCTCATAACACAAGATAATTCTATTATATTACATTTATAAAAGCAAGAGAAAATCTTATATTTTCAAGTACACTGCAAAAGGTAACAAAAGGGGATGTTAATTAAGTTAAACATCCCCTTTTCGTATTTATATTATAAAATTAATTTACCTCATGTATGTAATAATTATCTAGGCTCTACGCATAATTTTATTCCTGTTCTCTCATCATCATCAATCTTCACTTCAGTAAATGCTGGAATACATATCAAATCAACTCCAGATGGGGCTACGAAACCTCTTGCAATTGCTATTGCTTTTATGGCTTGGTTCAAAGCTCCAGCTCCAATTGCTTGCATCTCTGCTTTGCCCTTTTCTTTTATTAGGCCTGCTATTGCCCCTGCTACAGAATTAGGGTTTGATTTTGTTGAAATTTTTAAAATATCCATTTTGTTCCTCCTTAAATTTTTATTAATTACTACAATATAAATTATATAAAGATTTCCAAAAAAATCCAGTAATTTGAATAAAAAAGTGGAAGAATCGTTCCCGCAAAAGCCTTATATATCAACATTTAGAGACTTATTCTTACTATATCCGTCACCCTTCGACTTGTTTCGTCAATTTTAAATAGGACCGCATTTAACATAATGTCACCTTGTGCACAAGCATACCTTTCTGGTATTTGCGTTAAGAATCTTTTTAATGCAGCTGAAGGTTCCATACCTATTATAGAATCAGCAGGGCCAGTCATTCCTATGTCTGTAATGTATCCCATTCCAGTTGAATAAATTTTTTCATCCGCTGTCTGTACATGTGTATGTGTACCATATATAATGTTTGCTTTTTCTTTTAGATAGTACGCTAATGCTATTTTTTCAGCTGTTGCTTCTGCATGTATTTCAACAATTATAATGTCCGCACCCTCTTTTTTTAATTTTTCAATCTCCTCATCTGCTTTTTCAAAAGGTGAATTAAAGGTTCCGCCAACATTCACTCTTCCGATTAAATCTATTACACCTATTTTTTTATTTTTGCAATTAACAATTGTTGAACCATTACCAGGAAGTCCGTCTGGATAGTTTGCTGGTCTTATCAGATTTTTTTCTTCATCTATAAACGAAAAAATATCTTTTTTACCCCAAGTATGGTTTCCCATTGTAACAACATTAGCTCCAGAATCGTACAGTGTTTCTAAAATAACTTTTGTTATTCCCATTCCATCTGCTGAATTTTCACCATTAACAATTACAAAATCTGCATCATATTCTCTTTTTAACATTGGCAATTTTGTTTTTATGGCATAAACACCCGGTTTTCCAACTACGTCGCCAACAACTAATATATTCATTCTTTTTCTCCTTTCATAATACCAGGAATATTACTATTCTATAATATATTCTATTTGGGTATTTTGTCTATATTTATTTGTATTTTTACACAAGAAAGCAAAAAACATGTTATTAATAAGTTTTTTTATTTTTGAATGTCACATGATGGAGCAC
>CAVHNT010000002.1:0-39430 GCA_963637565.1 bacterium | reverse complement strand
CTTCATTTTTGATTAAATCAAGCTTCTGTAATGCCTGTTCTTTATTGGTTATCCTGCCTTGTTCAATAAGATATTCTATTGCTTCCTTGCCTTGTCCAGCCTCAAACATCGTGTTTTCCTCCTCATACTTTATCCAATCAAGTTTTCCCCATTCTTTCCAGCCTCTACCTATTAAATTAGTTTCAACCACTCCATAAGCATGACCTCTTGCCTCAATCACTTTGCCTTTTCCAATATAAATTCCTACATGGCCAGACATAAAAACGAGCACACCAGGAATATCTGGCATATTTTCTAAAGTTCCTCTTTCACTGCAATTAGCTTTCATTCCATTGACGTCTTTGTCTTGATTTGCATTATATAAAGGATAAGAATTTGCATTTTCGCACCATAAGTATCCCTTAATTAAGCCTACACAGTCATGGACTTTTCGACCATATTGTTTAACAAAATCAGTAGATGTATAGTACTTAGGATATTGTGCTGATTTTTGTCTTAAAAGACTTTCTGAAGCTAACTGTCCGAATGTTCCCCACCAGTATGGTCGACCAAGTTGAGCTCTGCAATATTCTACTAATCCGAAGATTTGTTTTCATCAGCATTCACCTCTTTCTTTTTATTAGATTGAGTGCCAAAATAAAAGGCTATGATGGTTGTATATGTCATCATAACCTGTTCGCCTGTTATAACTTTCTTAAAAGCTAGTATACATACTAAAACCGTAAAAAGTAATGTAACTATACTTTTTACATCTATTAACTTTTTGAGTTCTTTCATTTTTTCTCACTCCTTTCAGTCATATATAGCTCCCATTGTTCGTGTATATATGAATTACCGTTTAAATCGGTACTGTAATGCTTATACACGTCATGTGCTCTTGCTTTCTGATATTCAGTTTTATGCACACCACTACGAACATCAGCTAAGAACTCCGTGAGGTAATTCATACACTGATTCTTGTCCATTTTGTCTATCTTCTCTAATATGGGTGTAGTTATTTTACACACCATTTTATCGAAATATTTTTTCCCAAACACCATAATAACTCCACACGATGTTATTAGTTCTGCTATAAATTTTATTATCTTAATTAAAACATCTACATCAATTGTCATCTGTAACTACCTCCCAACCTTGAGGATAATCAGTTGGAGACCATACGTTATTATCAATTAAAGACCTATAATGTACTCCATTGTACATAACTTCATCACCTGTATTATAAACGTCTGCACTAGATATAGGTTGAGACCATTCTTGAATGCCATTTTCATCTATACTTAAATTCTTCCATAATGATGGAGACATATCAGGAGTCCAATTATCTTGTGAGGTATGGGCTTGTAGGCATTTATACAACCTACCTTCGTAGTTTCTTAAATCCCCCACTTTGTAGTTTGTGCTAGTTGACCAAGATAAAAACAAATCGGTATATTCACTAGCCGTAATTTCATCTATTTCACCTTTTTCTGCCATCTTTACGAAAGCAATGGACATAGGCACCTTCATTGTTTGTACTCTTCCATCTTGCATTTCAAACATTAACCAATTTACAAAATTGTAAACTTTTCTTAGCCTCTCTGAATTTAGCTCATTTTGCTGCCACTCTAAATTATTACTCATATTTAGTTCTCCTTTCTAAGCATTCCGCTTGTAATTTTAAATTCATATAACCATATACTTCTGATTGTTCCAGAAGTGCTATACCTATTTGTAGAGTACACTCTAAATTTACTAAAATATGTACTACCAGTATAATTTAATATTTTAGTTTGTTTTGAACTTGAAGATACGCCTAATGCTTCTATTGTCTCCCATTCATTTGTATCAGGATTATATCCTTGTACTTCATCAGTATTAACTGTATATCGAAATGTTAAACTTAATTCGTCAGGCTTTATCAAAACACCGTCTGGCAAGTCTATCTGTGCCCACCTCGGTTCACTTGTACTTGCTTGTGTGGTAGTTCTAAAATAAGTGGTCAAATCATCGTCAAAAGCTTTCTCTAGTGAATAAGTGGAACTAGTGAAACCACTCGCTGTAAGTACCCATTTTCCATAATTATCTATGGCATAATAGTTATAGTAATTTACATATGTCCAACTTGTAGGGAATAGGCAGGAAGTAAAATATATTTCCTCATCTCGATATACTAAATTTTCTCCGATATATCTTTTTATTACCTTTTTGCTACCTACCATAGGGACTAAATTCATATCCACTTTGCCCGTAATTTTGCTCATTAAAAATACCCCAGTCCCAGCATTAGTATAAAACACATTATTTACTAAATCGTATAACCCTATTTCATTATCTGATTTTCTATAACAAGGTATTAACTTACGAACTAAAACACCATTGTCAGAAATCGTCATAGAATATAGTCTACCTACTGACATTGAAACTTCACCTAATCCAAAAATATAAATATCATCTGTTGCACTAAAATTGTATGTGCTATTAAAGTTCCCCACATTCACATTATCCATATAAAAAGCAGTTTTATTTAACTTAAATGTGTGCCTATTCTCTCCAATATCTTCGCTAGTTGTTACTGTTAAATTGGAAGAAGCTTCATTTCTCCATCTTGCGCAAATTTTTAAAGTGATATTATTACCATATATTCCACTCATATAATATCCATAACTTCCTGCTACTACAAAGTACCCAGCGCCAATTATCATTCCATCAATAACAATTTCAGTGTTAGGAGTTATTTTATAATTAGTATTTATATACTGTGTTCCTGTACTTTGAATGTACTCTACTTCTTGATATTCATTAGGCAACCTTGGAGTAGCATTATTTTTTATTCTTATCATACTATCATCACTCCTCAATGATGTTATACTCAGTATTAGCATCTAATGTTGTTATTGCATCGTATTGTGCTTGTGTTCCTACCCATATTTGAGCTATTTGAATGTTTGTATTTTCTGCGTTCGAAATTTCTCCACCAGCTGTTACATTTAATGTACCGTCTGCTTCAATATTGACATTTTCGCCAGCTTTTACTCCACCTAGTGTATTAGAGGTTGCAATTGGTAATGTATAATTGTTAAGTCCTGCAAGTTTTGCTTTTTCTTCTTGTGTGTACGAAGCTGTTGTACCATCCAATACACTTTTATTGGTGTGCGTGTGTCTTGCAGTTGTATTACTAGCATTATTTTGTCTTTCGTCATCTGTATAATCATTCGTGCTAAGTCCTTTTCCCTCTAACTTTGATACCTTACTTTCTATTTCTTCTCTTATTTCTGTATCATCATAAGTTTTACCATCTTCTCCATCTTTTATCGTTGTTGCCTTTGTCCCGTCTTTATCTGTTATTTCAATAGTTGTTATCTTGCCACTTTTTGACACGGTTACAATAGGACTTATCCCGTCGTTGCCTTGTTCGCCTTTATCGCCTTTGTCCCCTTTCTCACCTTGCTTGCCTTGTTCGCCTGGTAATCCTTGTGAACCTGTCTCACCCTTTTCTCCTCGAGGCCCTGTAGCACCAACATCACCCTTTTCCCCTTTTTCTCCTTGAGGTCCAGCATTTCCAGTTTCACCTTTTGGTCCTTGTATTCCTTGTGGACCTATCGGGCCTCTCGGACCAACATCACCAGAATATTTAATTTTCCCATTCACTTCAATTCTTTCGATTTTTCCGTTTATTTCGTTCATCTGATACCATCCTTTCCGATTGAGTATTCTTTTTGAACTGTCATTTCTGTTCCTGTAATTGTTACTACTCTTACTTCAAGAACAACATCTCCAGATATGTCATACATATCTTCTCTACTAAATTCAAGTTGAATTTTTTCACATTCGTTTTGCACAGTATATTCTATTGTTTTTAATCTGGTATACTCTGCATCATTATCCTCTGTTTTGCTCATAAAGCTTGCTGTTATCACGTCTCCGTCTTGAAACGTATACCCATCAAATGCCACCGTAAATGGAAATGTGTCACCTCGATAAATCTTAGCCATATCTCTCCCTCCTTTTCTTTTTATATAGAAAAGAGAACCTAAAAAGGCCCTCTAATCCACATTAAATATTCCATATAATATTTTCTTTTGTCTAGGTGTTAAATCGTCATCAACAGCTTCATTTATTGCCTTGATTTTAGCCTTTTTCTTCGTACCCGATATTGTTTTACCAAATGTATTTTTCTTTCCTTCTGCATCTTTTTGAGCAAGCCAAGCATTGTAGTAATCTACCATCGGAACATCTTTTAATTCATCTTGTGTTTTTTGTAATTCTTTTGTAGCTTTAGTTGTAATCCATTTAGATTTTGCATGTGTATTTGCATCTGTAACAATTTTATTTATCACTTCGACTTTGTCTTCATTTTCTAAAGTTTTATAAAAATCACTTTCAAATAGAGCATGTAACTCTTTTGATACATATTCTCCACTTCTTCTTTGATATTCAGCTCGTTCATTACTAGAAAGATTTATTTTTCCACTGTCATCACTTAAATAGTATGGTGCTTGCATTGGAAATATAGTTTTATCTTGTGTTGCTTCATATAATGCATATAATTCTTTTTGAGTATCAGTCGCGTTCGCTTTACTTATATTAGCAGGGTTAAAAAACACATTAAGTGCATTATTATCACCACCATAATTTTCTACTTCTTCTCCAAAAGTATTAACTGTTGGTGCCAGAGTATTCTTTGCCCACGGAATTTTAGATTTTATTTGATTCATAGTAGATTTTAATTTATCCCCATATTCAAATGTTTGTCTTTTAGTTTTATCTCCTAATGTTGCAAATTGTGATAAAAATGTTGGTATAAATTGAGCAGGCATATCCACTACAGCATTAACAATTCCCTCTGATATTGAATCTGCCTCAAATAATTCTTTTATTCCTTGTAAAAATGAATTATCAACTATTACCTCTCCAGCTACTTTAAATCCATTTGTTAAAATGTCAAATATTCCACTTTTTTCCTTGCTCATTTTATGTGTATCTGCCATTATTGCTAACGGTGCATTTAATGGATTTGCCCAACTATATGTAAAAGTCTTATCTCCTATCTTTATTGAATATGGCTGTATCCCTAGTACATTCTGTTCAAAATTTTTAACATCTTTATCATCATCTGCTGAGCCAGTCACAGTTCCACCTTGAACTAATGCGCCTGCTATTAGATACAACATTGAGCCAGCTATCGCTTTGGATGTACTATTTACAAAATTCTTTTGCTGTTGTGCTGTCATTTCACCTCTTGATATAGCTTTTTTCATGTCAGAATAATTTATAATTGCTTCTACTGCTCCAAGTGGACTATATTCAACTATTGCCTTAGTTAAATTTGCTGGTGTTTTAGCAAAAGGTATTATTAAATCTCCTAAGCCAAATCCACCTATATTTAATTTATTCATTTGTCTTCTTATTCCTAAAACGGCTTCCGTATAGCTATTGCTATCGTTCCATGTTCTAGATAATGCTTCATTGACTGCTATATCAATCATTTCTGTAGTAGGTGTCGTTACATTGTTAGCTTTCATTTGTCCTTGTAGCGAATTATTAAAAGCAGCCTCATAAAAAGGTCTATCTCCACCGCTCATTATTGCACCAAGCAAATTTTCAATTCCATTCAATTTGTTGTTTATCGCATTTAATGCTTTTGAGTTGGTATTTTCATTGAACGATTTTCCACCGAAGTCAAATTCATACTTACTTCCAGAAGGCTCTGTCCTTATTCCCATTTTATAGTCTTGAATTGCCTCTGTTATTCCTTTTTTTATTCCTTTTCCCTTTTCCTTAAAATTTGGACTATTTGTCGTTCTGACTCCAGTCTTTTTAGCAATTAACTTGTCTATTTGTGTTCCTATAACATCTGCAACGTCATTCACAGGTATTATTAACGCATTTCCAACTATATTTCTAACTTGTGTTTTTGGATTAAACAACATTGCCATTCTTCTAACCGCCTTTATTGTTTGTCCTCTACTAGGTGGTAATTTGTCATTTATTCTAGACTCAATATGAGCTAATTCAATTTGTTTTTGCCTTTCTGACGTTGCTTGCTGAGCTTTTTCTACCTGTTCTGTTATGAATTTACTATCTTCTGAAGTTAATTTGAATTTATCTTTATTAGCCTCAACCCATTCTCCTGTTTTTCTTTGTGATACCTCTTTAAATACATCATTTAATTTTCTTTGCTGATATATTAACATTGCTTCTGGAGTTAGTCGTTGAAATATAGAAAACATTTGCACAGCACGGCCTGCTTCTGTACCCATGTCTGCCAATTTTTGCACTACATTCACAGCAGATTCATTATCACCTTGCTGCTGGTATCTCTCTATTAAAATTGCTCCTATTGCCACATCTTCAGCAGTAAAGTTTTTAGTTTTTCTTTCCCACTGCTTAATAAGTTTATCTCCTTGTTCATCCAGACTGTTCTTAGCCTTTTCAAGTGTTTGTTCGTTTGCTTGCCTTTCATAAGTTGTCATTTCTATTGTATCTTTTACTTCTTGATTTATTATTTTTGATGTTTCAACGTTTTCAAAAAACTTTCTTTGATATGGTGTATTTTTGTCTTTTTTATGCTTGTAGTTCACACCATTTTCCATTTTTGCATCGTTTTCTGTCATATTTGCAATTTCTTCTAACGATTTAATTTTCTCTTCTTTCATATTTAGCACATCAGCACTTTCAGATATTTTTTTATTATCCATAGCTTGTAATTGTTCATTTGTAGGAAAGCCAAATGTTTTTTTGCTGTTCGGCATCAAATCCCAGTTTTCTTTTAAGTACTTTGACCATTCGTTATTAAATTGAGAATACTTTGTACCAGGTAATTTTGCATATTGTCCTTCATCTCCGTTTATCCATGCAACTTCTTGTAAAGGAACTTGTTTTTGATAAATTTTTCTGCCCCCAGCATAATCCGAAGCTTGATTTTTTGATGTTGAAACAAATACACCATTCTTTATAGGTTGTGAACTATAAATTGTTATGTAGCCATTTTCTAATGCCCTTTTGGCATCCTCTTTACTAAAATCTCCCCACACAAAACTTTCATCATCATCTATAACTTCATCGAATGTTTTAATATCGTCTTGACTGCGAATCCAAGTATGATAATCATCTGGTGCAGGATTTTCTTTTTGTATTATTTCAAGTTGTTTTTTCTTTAAATTTATATTTTCAGGCAAAGAAAAAGAACTAGAATTTTCTAGTCCTTGTGAATTTTTTTCGTTATTTTGCATATACTGATTATTGACAGTACCATCTGATGATGGTATACTGTAACTAATAGAATCCGTATTACTAGATTTACTTGCTGAAACATGCGAGTGTGACGTAATACGGATTTTATTAATATCATAAAAATGTTTATCTCCTTTGCTGTCTATCCCTACATTTATTAATCCCTCAAACATATTACCATTTATTTCGAAGTTTACTCTATAATATTCCCATTTAGGAAATTTGCTATTAATTTTTGTTGGTATGCCTTCGCTTACTTTATTAGATATAGCTAATATATTCTTTAATTCTGTTGATAATTTCATTTTTTCATTAATATAACTTGTTTGTTGCTTAGGATTTGTATATTTAGATATTCCTTGATTTCCTATCCTTGTTTCGTCGTTATTACTTAATTTTGTTTTTCCTTTCAAATAATCTTGCATATACATTCTAGCAATTTTAGTATAATCTGTTTCTTTGAAGCCATCAAATATATCTTGGTCTGTGTCTACCCTTACATATTTGTTTCCATTTGTATCAGTTTGAATACTATATTGTTTAGATTGTGAAACACTGTATGCCTGCTTATACGCAGTTTCAAACTTTCTCTTTAACTCTTGTAGATATTTGTTATCTGTTCTTCTCTCATTAAATGTTTTTCCTGTATTCTGACCATCAAATAATATATTCCTTACCCAATTGTACATTTTCATAAACACATTAGGCTTATTGCCTGCTAATTCATTTAAAAATTGTTGATTGCCAAGTGATTGTGCTACCATATCATTGACCGTTTCTACATTCATATCTAGCTTAGACATATCTAAATTGTTATTCTTGTAGAAATTTTCATATTGTTCTGTTATTTTTTGTTTAGCTTGTTCATAATTTTCATGTGAAGTAGCTCTATCTTGTACATATTTTTGTAATTCAGAATATTCTTGTGTTCCCTCTAAATCATGTAACATTTCATGAACTGCCACAAACTCATAAGCTCTTGTTGAATTTGGATTTATTTTCATTGTTCTTGTTCCATCGGAATTTTTTATTATTACTCCATCTGTTTTTAATGTATTATCCATTTCGACATTTAAACCTGGTGCGATTTTATTTCTATTTTCCACAAATGTTTGTATTTCATTAGTTACTGTAGCTTGGCTGTTCTGTCCATCAGATATACTCATTTGCTGATTGCTTTCCAAATTATTTTGTACATTGTTTTCAGAAATCTGGTCAGTATTTGATGAGTTTTCGCTAATATTAGTATCCTTATGAAGACTTTCTAATTCTTCTCTTGCTCCTAATACTTCATCTGCAACAGAATTTCTTATCTCTGATATTTCTTGTGGCGTCAATTGTCTTCCTTGCTCTGTTTCTGCTAATTGAACTGCATTTTGAGTAACTTTATTTATTTGAATTGCAGACGTCGCTCCTTGACTTATTCCAGATGATATAAATGCTGATGCCATTTCTTGCATTACATCATCCCAATTCCATTTTTCAGAAAAGTCCAGTTTTCCAAATTTGTTTGCATAATTATCCATTAAATAATTGCCAGCATAAGAAATAAATTCTTCTGCTGCTTCACCACCACCAGCAACAAGTATCTTAGTTAATTGCTTTTGAAAAGCATTTTCTGCTCTAGCTACAGCTTTTTTGGCAAACTCATCTGTTATATCTGTTCCACCTACACCTAGTAAGCCAAATAGTCCCTCTGTAGTTCCCTCTATAGCTCCTCCACCTAATATTCTAAGTGCCATTTGTAGCTTTTCTTTTCCTGTTGCATTTTCTAGTCCGCCTAACTGTTCATCTGCCTTGGCATATGTTTCTGCGGCAGCACTTCCCATTCCAGTAGCAAATGCTGTCGTTGGCATATTTAAAACATGATCACCGAATTTTATTGGTACTTCACCAAAATTACCAAGTGCAGCACCTACTGCCATTTGTCCACCCGATTGTCCAACACCTTCGGTCGCTGAATCTAATAATTTTCCACTAAATGAATTTGTATCTAATTTATCAGCTGTACTTTCTAATAAATTATGTGTTTTTACGAAGGGCGTGCCTACTGCTATTCTTTTTCTTAAAGCATTAGCATACTCATCTTGGCCTATTAAATCTGCTGCCCCTGCAATTGCAGATGCTCCTGCATTTGCCATTCCTTCTGATACACTAAATATTCCCTTTACTATTCTCGTTGGAATTTCTAATGCCGTACTTCCTAAGGTCGTTGCAGAATCGCCCAAATTTTCAAGTGCTGTTGCAGTTATATCTCCAAATTGATACCCATCTTTAAATCTTCTGAGATTATCTTTCATATTTTCTGGTACTTTTAATAATTTTCCTTTATCGCTAGGCTGTTGCCCCATAGCTCTACCTATTGAACTTTGTATTGCGTTTGAACTATCAACAATGTTTTTACCATTATTTAACTGCTTCCTATACGTTTTAGATAATAAATCTGCTGTTCCTTGTTTTAGTCCTTTTGTTTTTAGCCTTTCTCTTTGGATTTCTTTTTCTTTTACTCTTTCTACGTATTCCTTTTCATCTTGCTGTGAGAAATCATCACCAGCAGTTGATTGCATGGTTAAATCAACTGCTTCAGCATCCTTTTGTTTGTTGTCATTTGCAATTTTTGGTAAAGATTGTGCAAATTTTCTATCAGTTGGTGCAACAGTATTTATTGCTTTTGTTTGGTATAACATTTTATTGCTTTGCTTTGCTTTTGTTGAATTTGCAGTAATATTGTTTGCTTGAGATTTATTTGCTTTAATGCCCACCTCATCTACTTTTGATGTTTTATTTCTAATTTTATTCCAATCTAATTTTGATTTATTCGAACCCTGAATATTGCTTTCTGTATTCCTTATTTTTCCCCAATCCAAAGGCATGTTTTCTACCTCCTTAACTGATTTTGCATGTTTCTAGGCATTAGAGCTGCATTCTGTTCTTTTTTTGTTTTTGATGAATCTACAGTATTTTGATTTTTAACATCTGCATAAGGTCCAATTCCATATAAAGCCATTAAGGACAAAGCATCATTGTCACTCATTCTTCCACTTTCATTTTCACTTTGAATATAATCTAACAATTTCTCACTATCTGCCAAAAAGCTTCCTTCTGATAAATAATTATTATCAATTATATCGCTATAAGTTGATAGTTTTGTCGTGTTCGCATTTCCGGTAGATTGACTATATGGTTTATTTATATTGTACTGTGTTTGCGCAGTATCATTAGCTAATTGTTGTCTTTTTACCCAATTTTCAAATTCTTGCTGTCTTGCTTCTTTTTCTGCTTCTGCTTGTTGCATTGCCAAGTAATTGTTATAATATTGATTTGCTTGTTCTACAGTCCAACCTAATGCCGCAGCATTATTATAGTTTATATTCCCTGCTTGAATTGAAGCCAGTGCATTGCTTGGATTTGTTGCATTGTTTATGTTATTCGCTATTTTATCGCCTCTAAGTGCTGATAATTGTAAAACTTCTCTACTATTTGGACTATATCCTTGGGCTAACAAGCTATTTATTTGTGCTTGATAATCATTTGCATACTGTTGCATAGATTGTTGTTTTAATTGCTCATCTATCAACCTTTGTCTTTGATTTTCTTGCAATAGATTATTAAAATATTCTGCTTCTATCTTTGAATTTGCAGTAGCTAAATTAGAAGCATAATCGCTTTCAGCATTTGCTCTAGCCCTTGCTATTTCATTTAATGTATTTGTTTCATTTGTATCTATTGTTCCTAAATTATTTTGAAGAGTTGACAATCTGTTCATTTCCCCTTGTGCCGCTGCACCACTATTAGCTAATCCTCTATTAGCCAAATACTCGCTAAAAGACCTAGCACCTTTTTGAGAATTTGAAGATGCTAGGTTTCTTTGGTTTTGATATGTCGGCTTTACTGTGGCTTCTTGTTCAGCCAAAGCTTGTAATGTTTTTTCTTTTTGTGCTCTGAGTTCATTTGCAGTGGCTTTTTGTTGAAGTCTTTTTAGTCTTTCTAAATCGTCCTGATATGTAGAACTCGATGTTGAATTATTACTATTACTGTTTCTGCTTGATTTTCCACCGTTACCAGTCCAACTTGGTTCTTGATTTCCTAGCGATATGTTCTGACTTCCGTCCGCTCCTCCAGAGTATCCGTATCCTGCTCTTACTGTTTCGGCCTCTTTGTGTGCTGACTCCATTCCTGCTTTATCGCCCTTAGCTTGAGCCTCAGCATATTTTTTCTTTGCATTATCGATTTTTGCTGTGTCTTCTTTACTTAAATTAGCCATTTTACACCTCCTAAGCTTTCATAATAAACGCCAATGCATAATAAGGTGGTCTGTTTTCGTGAGCACTACCACCACCTGCTGAGTCAGTTGACGTATTTCCTGGAACCATTATATTTTTATAAGAACTTGAGCCAGGATAAATAGTAGAACTAGTACCACTGTATGAATGGCTATGTGCTGGCATTTCGTCTATTGTTAACGTATGTGCTTTTTCTCCACCCGTATCTCCAACTGTGTACTCATCACCACTGCCAACAATAAATCTATTTCTTAAATCTGGTGTTCCGTTCGTTCCGTCACACAAATACCAACCACTTGGAATTGTTGTACCACTCCACATACCTATAAAACCACTAGGAACTAACGATAATCCAAAATTTGTTTTTTCTTTTGTTACACTTCCATCTGCAAGCTTTGATGATGTTATAGAATTATCTGCTACGCTTCCTTGCGTCATACTTATTAAATCTTGATAAATCTTATTTAATTTAGCCTGCACATTTGCTTCCGATGTATCTTGTTCATTTAGTTGTGTAGCTGTTATATTTAATGCTTTCTTTACGTTTTCGTCTATTTTTTCTCCTGTAACACTTCCATTATTTATCTTATCAGCTGTTACGGAACCATTGGCTAGTTTTTCAGTCGTTACATTTGCATCTGCAATTTTGGATGTTGTTATAGCCTCGTTTTCTATTTTAGATGTAGCTATATTTGTATTGTTTATTGTTGTTATTTGCGACTGTATATTTGATAGCTTGGATTGTATATTTGCATCAGAACTATCATCATCATTTAATTTTTCAACACCTATCATGCTTGCACTTGAAATACTTTCTAATTCATTCATCAAATCATTAAGTGCTTTTTTCAATTTTTCGGCTGGTTCATCAAATTTCTTCTTTAACTCTTCAGAAGATAAACCATCATCTATATTAGGTTCATCACTCAAGCTTTGATGTACACTTAAATTATCATTTAATCTTGTAAATCCCATTACTTTACCTCCCCACCATATATTTTTTTAATTGCTACTGAATTTACCGTTACTTTTTCATCGCTTACTTCATTTTTTAGTATTAACTTTAAAAATGCGAATTTTTTTGCTTTTAGTTTCACTCTAAAAGGCTTTACGCTTCGTTGGGTATTATATGTAAATCTTGTATAATTCCAGTGAGCATAGCTTATACTTCTTTTCTCAATTGTTTTTGCTTCATTGCCACTATCTCTATCAGATATATAATTTATATCTAATGAAGTTTTGAACCAAGGCTTCAAAGTTATCCATAAAACTCTCATGGTTTTTCGTTGTTCTTCTACTCCAAAATCATAATATCCCGATTGCCATTCAGCTTTGATTGTTTCCCCAGCATAAGCAGTGGCATTTTTGCTAAATTCGATTATTTTGCCATTTTCTGTTCCAGCATATATAATTCCTTTATACGATAAAAAAGTCGTTATTTTGACTGGTAATTGTGCCAGTGAATAACAACCATTTTCGTAATTATATATTAAAATCTCATTACCTATCACAAGCCAATATTCTTTCTCTTCTTGATAGTCTAATGTAACTGCTCTTGACAAATCTTTTTCATTTAACCATGTTTGTACTTTCTGTGATATTATCTGTGCATTTCTTTCATCTTTACTTTCTGTATTAGTCCATTGAACAATTGAAGTATCGATTGTTGTTACATAGTTGTCCAAAACCTGTCCTTGATTATATGGTCTTGCTCCATGTGATTTGTTAAGAGGATATACTGGAAACGCTATAATGTTTTCTTCTGTGTTATCTGTAATTTGTTCATAAGTCGAATAATAAGTAGAATCTTCTTTATTTATAATCATTCTGTCATATTGTCTTTGTATGTCTGTTACAGCCGTATTTGAGCTTCCTATGTCCATAAAATTATTACCAGGGAAATATGTTACATCAGGTATTCCATTTCCTAAATCACTAAAATATATTCTATTTTTTGCATCTTCATTGCCATATAAAAAAACTCTTGTATCATCTGCAAGTCCATAGGTTTGAAAGTAATGATTTTTATATACTAATTCTCTTTGAGCTGTTCCTTTTGTCCACTGTACTTCAATAGTATCCACTCCCTGAGTTGGAGCCGTTGAAAAAGTAATCGTGCCTTTTGTCAAATCCTTTGTTACTGTTGTTTCTACTTCATCAACTTTTACACTGTCTATACTGGTCAAATTATTTTCTGCTAATACAAATGTTTTCTCTGTTCCATCTGGGCTAAATGTTTGCCTCTTCTTACCTGTTAGAACATTTATAGGTTCATAGTCTGTTCCTACTCCATTAGGTGTTGTCGCTATTTTAATTAGTGGAATATATCCTTCTACATCCTTAAATATAGTTCCATTCCATTCCTTATACTCGTGCCCATTTATAAAGTATAGTTTTTTATTAAACTCAAATATTCTCGTAATATCGTCTGTCAATGAGCCCAGTTCTGTATCTCTGTTATAAACTTTTCCACCACACACAAACACAAATACTTCTGCTGCACCAAGTAGTCCAGACCATATTGCTCTTATTTTACTTGTCTTTTCATATTTATTTATATAGCCATACATTTTTTCTAACTTATAGTCTCTTGATATTTTAAAATTAACCATTTTAGGGCTTTCACCCAACTTAAGATTGGTTGAACCAGTTTCATTCATATTAAGTCCTAAAAAAGTATTTATTGAGGTGTTATCCATCCTAATCACCCGCCTCGCATAAAGAACCATATACATCTTCTCTAGCTTCCTGCTTAGCTTTTGTTCTGTATCGTTCAAGTGTAGTATTTTTCAAATTCGAAGCTAGGGAACTAAAGTAATTTGAAAGTGCCGTATCCTCTGTTAAAAGTAACCTTGCACACAATTCATACACAACTATAGTTGCACAAATTGCGTCATCTAGTTCAACATCAGATTCCATTGATGTTATTTCATCTAAATATCCTATTCCAAGGTACATTGTTATATCATTTTGAATTGACGTTAATATTCCAGGCGTTCTAGCTCTATAATCTTTAGTTGATGTATTATCAACCTCAGGCTTTTCACCTTTAACCAACTTTGCATCTTTCATCTCATCTATATGTGAAAGAGCAAATTTATATATTAGTTCTGCTTTCAATTTACTTTAACCTCCTATCATAAAAATTGTGGGCAGAGTTTTTAAGCTCTGCCCGTTTTTTTATTTTGCTGCTACAGTTGCATTTCCAGCTTTTACAGCTCTTCCAATAGCATTAACTTCTGCAACAGTAATCTTCTTACTTGTTGCAGCTGTTATATCTGATTTGCCGTCCCATTCAGCCCAATCAGTTAAATCTTCACCAAATGAAGCCGTTGGAGCAGTATCTGCAACTTTATAAACATAGTGATTACCTTCTGTTAAAGCTTCAGTTACAGTAATTTTAGTTGTTCCAGTTGCTGTTCCTGCTGCAGAAGCGACTGTTAGTGCACCTATTGTTGGAGCATTTGCTTCATCATATAAAACAACTACACCTAATTCTTTTGATTTGAGAACAAATGTATCCATCATGATTCTTCCTTCAACCAAATCACCACCAATACCAGCTGGTTTGCTATGAATTATATAATCAACAATTTTTTGTGGAGAAAGTGTAGACTTTGTATACACCAAAATACCTTTTACACCTTTCTTGTAATAGCTTGTTGGTATCTTTACAAATTTTACACCATCAACTTCACCGACTTGATTTTTTATTAACATCTTTTGAGATATATCACCAGACTTAACAAATGACTCATCTTGTTTAATATTTTTGTAATATGCTGGAGTTGTATAGAACATTCTGTTTTCTACTGGTATTTTAGCCTCATCTAACATTTCTTGCATGTCTAAGAAAGTAGCATAAGCATTTGTTTTGGATGTATTTCTTGCAACGACTTGTCCTGTTTTTTTAGCAATGTCGGCCCATACAGCTAACCTTTGCATATCTTTAAAAGGTACGCAAACCTCATCAATTTCTCTTGCTAAAGATTTACCAGCTTGTTTTGCTCCCATTTGAGATTTCTTATAAAACTCATCAATTGTAAATGTAAATGATTTATCAGTCGTTAATTGATATTCAGTTGTCGAATCTCCCAACTCGTCTGGTGTACCATATCTATTTGTACCACTCTTTTTATAATCGTTTAGTGGCACTGTATTTACATTATAAACTACAATTCTATCTACATCTTTAAAGTCATAGTCTGTATTTAAACCATGATTTGTCATTTCTTTTAATGTAAATCTTTCATCTACTTTTTTTGAATATTTACTTGCTAAATTTATAGCCATATTTAATCAATCCTTTCTTTACTCAGAATCGAAACCAATTAAAAAAGCATCCTTTCCTTCCTCATTTGTGTCTTCGCCTACTGGCTTAACAACGGAAGTGGATGCGTTCTTTTGGTTTTGTTCCAACTGTTTAATTTTTTCTTTTAATTGCTTATTTTCATAAGCTTGATAAGCACTCAATAAATTAGCATTCTTTGCATTTTCAAAAACTTCCTGAGGTATCTTGTCGACTTCGATGCCGGGATAAGCTTTCAAAAATTCTTGATATTCTTTATCTTTTTGTGCTTCTGCTTTTCGAGCCTCTTCTTGTCTGTTAAGCTCTTCTTCTCTTGCTTTTAATGTCTCCATGTATGCTTCTGTTCTAGCAACTCTACGAGCTGTTTCTTCATCAACGCCACGGTCCATCATTCTTTGTACTTCTTGTTCTTGAGCATTTTTCTTTTGCTCTTCTTCGTATGATTTAACTTTGTCTATGTATTGTTCTGGTGTCATATTCATACTCTTTGCTTTCGCCATAACGTAATTCATTACAGCATTTTCAGATTTCTCTGATTTAGCCTTTAAATTGTCATAGTTCAAGCCTTTTTGATAGTTAGTCACAACATCGTCCATAGACTTGATGTCTACTTCTTCTCCGTTGTATCTAACCTTTGATTTTAGTAGTGATAACAACTTTTGTTCATCAGTTGTCTCATCTTTTTGAGTTTCTGTCTTCTGAGTGGTATTCTCTTCAACATTTTCTTCATTTTGGATTTGTTCTTCTTCAGATGTTGTATCTGTAAAGTCGCTTTCATCCATATTGAAAAAATCCTCTTCATCTACTACTTGGTTTGTTTTTTCTTCATTCATAAAAATCTCCTTTTCTCCAGATTGGTTTATCTGGTTGCCTAACGTTATCTCATTGGTTTATTTGATACTTCGGCTAAATCTATATAAAAAAGACACCCTTTCGGATGCCTTTTTATACACTTACTAATTGGTCTATTATTTGTGCAAATTGTTTCTGATATTGTGCAGGTAACATCAACATGTACTGACTTAGTTGTTCATAACTTGCTTCTTTTTCCTGCTGTTGTTTTGCTTTAATTTGTGCAATATATTCTGCTTTTTTAGGAAACATTTCATTAGGTATTCTCTCTAAATAATCTATAAATTCAATATATTGTCCTTGTAATAGATTATCCATCGTCTGTAACATAGCAATTTCAGAATAATAGCTTGACTCACCAACATCTATTCCTATATGTAAATCCATACCTTTTAATTGACCAAAGTCATATTTTTCAATTGTTCTATTTCCATCTTCATCAGTAATTACAACTGGTCTTTCACCATATTTAGTTCCCATTACATCTATCATTATCCTTACAATTTGTTCTATAAAATCATACAAGTTGTCTTTTACATTTTCTAATGGCACAGCGGTGCTTTTCTGCACTGCTAAAATTGCCGATGTGTTCTTAGGATCTACATTACCTAACGATGCATCAGAAACTCCCATACAATCTTTAGTATATTGAATAGCTAGGTCTATTACTTTTATAATGTAATCACTCATATTAGCTGGATTTAGGTATCCAGCAACATCTTTAAGACTTCTACCATTTAATCCTGATACACCAAATGCACTTCCTATTTGGTTATTCCAACTTTTTATCACATCTTTGTCATATACAGCGGTTGGAAAAGCAGTCATCATTTGATGATACACAATCATAGCAAACATCTTGTTTATAGCTATCTGATTAGGGCATATCCCCTCAACTTCTCCTCTGCCGTGATATGTATTCTCTAATTCATACCAATTTGCGAACGCAACTGGATAATCACTATACTCTGTATCTATATCTTGATATATGATTGCATCTTTCGTGCACTTTGTCACAAACACATGTATATCTTCACCAACTTTTTTCTTATAATAGTAATAAATATACTTTGCTTTTCCATCACTGTCTTTTTCTATATCAGCTGGTTCTACTTCTACATTTGCAAACTCTGTTAGCTGATATTCCGTATCATCATCACCACGAATATCATTGTCTTGAGTTTTAAACAGCTTAGCTTCTTCTTGAAGATTTTGAACTGTATCTCTTCCAACTATTATTATGTACGGTTGCTTAGATACACTTTTGATATTAGCATTTCCAAAATAAATATTAGTCGCATCTATTAACTCAATTTCCATTTCACCTTTAACATCTGGAGCAAATCCTCTGAATGGTTTCGCTTCTGGATTAAAAGTAATATGAGCACACATATCGCCTGAGATACCAGCTTTTCTCAAAACTCTCTTTTTTAATATTCTAAAATTCCATTTCTCAAATATGTTTTTAATTTCATTATTAACAAAATCTGTATTCTCAACTCCTTGCTCAGCATTTACATCATTCGTTGTTGGAGTATTTCTCAGAGGCTCTACATTAACAGATATATCAGAGCTTGTAACACTCGCTATCTTAAAATCTATTATTCTTTTTGTGTAATTGAATACTAATTTAGGCAATTCACTCGAACTGCCAACGCCATTCCATTGGTCACCGTTATAAAAATCATTCCATACCTTTATGGATTCATAATAGTCTTTGTTTGCCTTAAAAGTGCTATTATATTGAATACCCTTTTCATATCGCTCCCAGTAGTCTTTTGCTTCCACTATCTATCACCTCTCTTGCTTTGAATCGCCTTATCTATTGAATAATTCATCATTTCTTCAAATTGTTCTTTCATCTTTTTAGCTCTTTCTTTTTCTTCTTCTGTTATTTCAATTTCTTTTTTAGGCATTAAAAAAGTCTTTATTTCATCTTTAAAAATGAAACAAAGACCTAATATTAAAATCGTAATACATATCATAAAATCACACTCCATAGTTAATATAACTCTGCCTTTCAATATACTGCTTTTCCTCATATTCCAGCTCTTCTGCCGTCTTTTCTTCTTCAATAGTCATATGCTGTTGAGGTCTTATATAATGAGCTATTGCCATTGCCATAACTCTATCATCATGTTTACCTTGTTCTGCTTCTGGTCTTCCTGCTTCATTTTTAATAAATGAAAGTGACTCTCTTAAATACTCAACGCTAGTAAATACTTCTATATTATCTCTCATTATTTCTACGAGCCTAGCTATAATAATTGGTCTTGTAATCTGAGTAGTTTTAAAACCACCTTTTTGCATAAATTTATGCGTCTTACTATCCTCTACTTGTCTTTGATATAGTCTTGGATATTTAAGTCTTTCTAACTCTTTTTGAGGATATGTGCTAAAGTTAACTTCTACACCTATCAGTGCTTGGTTATAATACATACCCAAACAATATATTTGCCTTGCGTATAGGTCTTCGTCTGTTTCATGTGATAATTCTGCAACCTGTTCTCCAGATATATTATCCAGAACTTCGCCGACGAAATTATCACTTCCGTCTCCTGCAGTATCGCCACCAAGCACATAAGGTCTATTTTTTTCAATGTCTTTGTATATTTTGATTATTCCATTTTTGGCATTTTGCCATCTTATATTTGTTATATTTAATCCATCATAGTCATATAAAAAAGAACCTCGTTTTAAAGGCTCTATGTCTTTTATTTGTTGTATTCTATTTATTATTTTCTCTTTATCAAATACGCAGTTACCAGAACTCATAAAAGCTTCTTCTGGACAACTTGGATATTCTTGTTTAAATAGTTCAATATCTCCACGACAATTTGTTTGTATACACCATCTTCGCCAAGCAAGCTGTTCGTTATCTAAATTATACAATTCTTTAAGCTTTATTTCTTCCTCATTTAATTCAAAACCGTTGTATTCTTTTCTATACTCATCTAGCTCCCACCAAGCACAAAATACAGGAATAAAATCGCTTTTGCCCTCTACTGCATCGTCCCACATATCTTTAAAATCATCATAGCCATTTGCTGTTGACTCAACAACAATCATTGTGTCTTTAGTGTTTGGTACAGATTGCAGCAAGCCTATCAATGTATCTTTTTTCTTTCCGCCCCCAAAAGGCGTACTCTGATATATGCAAATTTTGAAATGTATCAGAACGACCAACAGTTGTATTTCCCGCTGTCATACATTTAATAATACCTTTTAGCCCTGTGCCTTTTTCACTATCAAACACTAATTCTTTCGCATTAGATTTCTTTATTTGTGGTTTCATTTCATCAGGTAAATTGTCTAAATATCTTTTAGACATATTAAACAAGTTATCTGTTGCAGAAGCTTCATGTGTTATAATTCCACTTTTAATGTTAAAAGATGTTACTGTCTTCTTGAATATAATACCCTCTGTTAATGTACTAAATCCCATTTGCCTTGCTTTTAATACAATAGCTCTTTGTGGTTTGCCTTGTTCATATTGTTTTTTTAAGGCATTATACAATTTCATTTGAGGTTTATTCATTTTGAATGGTACTATCTTCGAGTTCTTGTCTTGTATTTTTAAATACTTTTCTATGTAAAGTTTTGTGTTAATACTCATCGCCGTCAACTGCCTTTAAGCTTTCTTCATAACTACATACATTTGCTTGAACTTTCTCTGTTGGCTTTTCTCCAATAGTGTCTCTGATTATTTCAAAAGCTTTTGTATCTCCAGCAATTGCTTTTTGAAGCAAAGTAACACTCATCTTGTTTTGATTATTATCTGTCGAAAGCAAGAGTAATAATTCTTCTTTAAGCGTTTTTCTTTCTGCTCTTACCTTTCCACTTTTTATCCCACCAGCTTTTCCTCTTTTTCTTGCCTCGCTCTTGGTTCTTACTGGTTTTAAGTTCTTTTCGTTTGCCATTACTCTCACCCCTTTCACATTCAATTTGTTTTTTGCAAAACTTACAATCATGTTTCATGCAATACATAAAATCATATTTTTTCATTTGTATCAGCTCTCTTTTGGTTGCGGACATAGGATTCGAACCTCGTTTTGGGATTATGAGACCCACGTGCTACCTTTACACCATCTCCGCAATATAATAATGGGGCCAATAGTTGGACTCGAACCAACGATCTACTGATTACAAATCAGTTGTTCTACCATCTGAACTATATTGGCGCAAAAAAGAGACTATCCTGCTCCGATAATCTCTTCAAAAGGAATTTATTATTATTTCATGCTCTCATATTATCACATTCAAACTTGTCATGTCTTGTCATGAGTTGTCAACTTATCATATTCAATTAAAGCCTCTCCGTGTAAATGTGTAATTCTAACATAGGAATATCCCATTTCATCAGCAATTTTTTCAAAATTTAATTCTTGCACATACCTTTTATGTAATAAAGTTCTATACGGTTCTTCTACTAAATCTATGTTCTTTTCGATTTCCAGTTTCTTATTTTCAGCTTCCAACCATCTTTTTTCGTACTCTGTAGATAAATCAGCCATTTTAATTGCATTGTCTGCCACTTTATCAGAATTGCTTGTCCCTCGTGGCATATCTGATATTATTGATGTCATTTTCTCAGCTCTTGTTTTATATTTCTGATATTCTTCTAAAGTCTCTTCAACCTTTTCTCTTGCATATTTATATTGTAATAACTCTTCTTTTGCTGTCATATTACACCTTCTTTCGTAAAATTTAATTTATTTCTTTACCACTAAATCAGCCTTTATAGCGGGCGGTCCGTATTTTAAAATATTTTTCAGGATTTTCTAACATTGCTTTTACGTCTTCACCTCTTAGCTCTATTTCTTTTGAAATACAACCTTTAAACATTTCTACATACTCATTTATTATTGAATTTGCACTATATAAATCAGCTTTTAGTTCTTCATTCTCTTCGTGCAATTTCTTTATTAAATTTAATATTATCATACATTCAACATAACTTAGCAAATCGTTGTTTTTAATTTTTTCTTTTCTAAATTTCTTTAATCCAAATTTTCTAAATTTTTCAATAGCTTTCTTTTCTTCCATTTTAACTATATCTTCTTTATCAATGGTCATATCAAAATTTTCTATAAGTTCGTCCCACATACTATTTCCCTCTTTTCCATTGCAAATAATACTTGCACTCTTTGCCATCTTCATAAAAATTAGCACAAGAATACCAGCACCCCAAGTTCTTAGGTCTTTTAGATAATATTCTCTCACAATCTTTTCTCTTGCATTTTCCACTATTCGCACACCAAGTTATATCATACATCTTTTTCCGCCTCTTTCTTAAAATGCTCAATTACGCATTGCTTACAACTGCTATTTTCTCCGTAATTATTACAGTATTTGCCGTTTGTAACTTTTCTGCATACATCTTCGTCTATATCGCCACTTGCTATATATTCTGCCATTTTATATAATACTTTGTCTTTTATCTTATTTTCTTTTGATACTTTTTTATATTCTGATAAAAGATGTTTAATTGCTTCTGTATCGTCTACTTGCAATACATACTGACAACTCATTTTCTTTTGAAATTCAAATATGTAATTTATTCTGTTGATATATTCTTTAATACTATTTGTTCTTACTTAAAACACCTCCTAAAACATTCCCATTGCCCTGAATATATCAATAGCCTCTTGCCTGTTTTTTTGTTCTTCTTGTTGTTTTAATAACGCTTCTTTATATTCTTTTCTACTTTTCAATAAATCTATTAAACAATCTAATGTATTTATTTTCATTCTATCTTCTGTATCGTCATAATCTCCACCTAATGCCATTATTACAATAGAAGCACTATTTCCATAACTTATTTTATCTTGCAAACAAGCTCTAGTTTCTTTTAGTAATTCATAATCTTCATCGGTTAAACTTTCCGTGAAGCCATCAACTAATTGCAATAGTGACGTTAATTTATCTGCTAATATTTGTATTTTTATTTTTTTGTCTTCTATCTCATCTACTGTTTTTTCTTTCATCTAAAACACCTCCATTTGTTCTATTTTATTTATACTAGTTGTTTCACATACTTTTAAATTGTAGAGCGTAAATTCATCTGTTTGATAATTCTTTTTTAAATCTACTTCACTCATTGTTTGTTTCAGTGCTTCAAATACCCATAAAGGCAATTTAATGTACCTTGGATATTGGTGATATTCGGAAACAAAATCATATATTTTGTTGTTAACCACTTTTTCTAGTTTTTGTAATTCTAATTCCATCCTAATTCATCTACTTTCTTAACTATTACCTGTAATTCTTCACTCAAAAACTTTAATGGCATATTACATTCGTAATCTTCGTCTAATTCAACACCCTCTACCGTATGATGTACTTTGTCGAAATAAATGTGTGCTCTATCTGCATAACCATTTAGATATTTTTCATAAATGATAATTTTTTCATCATCTTCTATTTTTTTATATTCAATTTCTTCAAATAACTCATCAGCAGTTTTCTTCATCTAACTCTCCTCCTTTACATTGCCTTATTTAACTTCATCATATAATTTATCTAAATTTATTAGAGCTTTGCTTAAACTTTTAGTAGTACAATATTTTACAAAAGCATCTTTTAAAGATGTAAGTTTTGCGTTTTCATTAAACCCATTTTTACAATAGTATATATTAAAATAATTTGTATGTGACGAATATTCAAAGAAAACATCACATTTACTATGTGTACTAATAAAATAACATTTTTCTAAAACTTTTTTTAATAATTCGCTTACCCCATTCGAATATTCTTTATTACCCATAAAAGCATCTCCTTTACTACTAAATTCGATAATTATTTTTCCACCAGTATTTCATCAAAATAACAATTACTCATAAAATTTGGTGTATATCTAATCTTATATTTATTTTTATTATTTTTATTATTTTTATCTTTTCCCTTATATTCAAACTTTTGAAGCCTACCAATGTCTAAATCTTCAAACAGTTCATTTATTACTTTTATCAGCTCTTCTTTACTCATTATTTTTCACCTACCTTAAAACAATGTTCTTTATACTGTTCGTATGTTAATATTGTTTTTATATCACTAATAGTTTTGTTAGCAAAAGCATCATCTTCAATAACTAATACATCAATATCGTTAGCATCCTTATATTTGCCAACAACCAAATGACCATTTACTATATCTCCAATTTCTATTAAATCAATTAAATTAGAGCTATGTTTTAATATCTCTGTGGTCTTAATATACGCATATGATTTTCCCTCAAAATCCTCACCTATATAGTATAAATATTTGTTTACTGTTTTGTTATTATTTATCATAGCAATTTGTCTTATTCCTTTGTTTGTTGTCCTAACATAATCACCAACTTTTATTTCTTCCATATTCTCACCTACTCCTTTAAATAATCACAAGTTACCATTCCTGCCTTTATTAACTCACACATAAACTCTAACGCTGTTCTTCTATCTCTATATTTGCAATTAGCATTTTTGTGTATTCGAGGGTCGTTATCTCCCCACTTCACAATATCTATCATTATTGAGCTTAAAAAAATATATTGAGCACCTCTTGCAAAACAAAGGTAATAACAACAATCATATGGTTTCTTACATTTTTTAAAACCGACCTTTTCAAATTCTTGCATATCTACTGTTGGAACTAACATTTTATCACCTATTCAAATAATTTCTTTAAATTTTCTTCACCAATTTCTTGTTTTGCTATGTCTAAAAAGTTCTCATCTAAGCAATATATTTGACCTATATCTTTTTGTACATAAAGCCAAGCATCGCATATTTTTTTATTCTCTGCATTACAAGTGATAACATATTTCCTTTGTTCTCTATTTTCCCAGTTTAGTTCTTTACCCATATTCAATCTCAATGCTAAATCTTTTAGCTGTGTATAAATTTTTATTTTTCTAACAGTGCTCATTGCTTCTTCTTCTGTTTGGAAATAATTGCCCATAACGTACCTATTTATATCGAAATCATCGTTGCTTTCATGGCAATCAGATATCATACCCATTGAACCATAATAATAATATCTTTCTCCACAATTTGCTCTGTATCTTTCGCAATTATTAGATTTTGCTTTATCTAATTCACACTTTAAATCTTCCAGTTCATTGCTCAATTCTTCGATTTTATTTTCTAATTCTTTTAATTTATTCATTCTAAATCCCTCCTTTTACAAGCAAAAACAAATATTTCATGCTTGTTACTATACTTGCTGAAATTAAGTAGCCAAAGCTCATCATTATCCAAAAAGCTTCTGCTGCACAATTCTCTTTTGCTAGTACACTACGGAATATTTCACATATGCAATCAACTACCAAATATAAACAAAATATTCCTAGATACAAATTAAAATTCATTATTAAATTAAATATCATATCTTTTCCTCCTATCTCTTTTTTGATATTATTTTATACACACTCCTAACTTGTTCATTTCACTTACTATAGTGTTATAATCACTCGGCGTTAAATGCTTAGTTCGGTACGCATCTATGTTGCTATAGATTTCTTCCATGATTTTCGGAAGTCTTTCTTTACCAAAACCAAGTTTATAATTTATTGTGTATGCAGCCATATAAAATACAATTTCTGATACAGATTTCATCCCGTCTTTTACTCCTTGTTCATAAACGTCCGATAAAGTCTTGTCCATTATCATTTTGTTGCTAACACCTAAATGGTTACATCTTCTACGTTCTGCTCTGTTCATCGTCTTTATCCTCTCTTCCTGCTAAAATCATCGAACTGTAATACTCGCCGTATATTACCATAAAATCATTCAAATCCATTGTTACTTTCCAATTGGTACGATTTTTTCTATGAAACACGCAAGGTATTCTGCAATTTTTAGTATCTCTTTTGGCTTGATTTAGTGCATCGTCAATATTTAATTTTTCAACTCTCTTGCACTCTATATGTATAAACGGTAAGCCAATTACATCAGCACTGTTTTCAACTTTTCCACAATACTGTTGCGTTCTTCTGCAATTAAAGCCATATTCATTTTTTAATTTATTAGCTAACTCTAATTCACCTTTACTCCCTTTCTTTTTACTGTTTATCATTTGCTTTCTCCATTCTTCTTTTTATTTTTTTAGTGTACTCTAATACAGCTTGGGCACTTCTGCCATTAAATAAATCGTACCTAGAAATCTCTTGTGGTGTTATACCCTCTTTTAGGAAGTCTTTGATTATCCTGCTGTCGCTATCAGTCCAATTTTTATACACTTCTGTCCTCTTCTTTTTTGGCTCATGTAGAAGGTCATATCTGTGAAAACATTCTTTATAACCAAATTTAGTTTCAAAAACCATTAAATCCTTTTGTTCATTCACTTTATCTGGATAAACTTCAAGCAATTCATATTCTTTTCCTGCGATTTTCATCTACTCACCTCACTAGCTTATATTTAATATAATCTTTCACCTTACCGTTTTTTCTCTTTCTAACCCATTCCTTTTCAAAGACATAGCCATCTTTTTGTAGATTGTCTATTCTAGCACCTAATTGAGTTATGCCTAAGTGTGCATAAGCTTCATAACTGCTGATACTTCCGTGTTTTTGTATGTATTCTAAAATCTGTGTTTTCTGATTTTTCATTTGTATCCCTCCAATTTAGTTCATATAAAATCTATTTAAGTCACCAAATTGTGTATGTTCTGCTTTATAAGCATTAGCTATTCCTTTTTGCTCTTTATCTTTCTTTTTATTCTCGTTTTGTGCATCAAGCAGACTTTTCACATTTGCTTTTTGCCAGTTATTTAATATCGCCTTTATGTAATTTATTGTTTTTGCACCAGCTTCAACTGCTAATTGCATTGCGTATATGATAATGTCATCTGTAAAATAGCACCTATAACTGTTCAACGTTTCAAAAATAAACGGACTTATAGTGCCAAAATTCTGCTCGTAGAATTTAACAACCTCGTCAACACAACTGTCAGGTTGATGAGAACCGTCAGCACAACTGTCGCTCTCTACTACTGCGATAGCAGTATCATATTCATTATCATTATCATATTCATTATCAAGGTTTTTTGGGTTTCTTTGGGTTTTCAAAATAACCGACTGGGTTTTTTGGGTTTTCTTTTTAGGTCTTCCACCCTTTGAACCATTTGTCCTATTTCTTTCACACACAGCTTCGTAAGCGGCATTATTCCTATCCAAATCTTGTTTAATAGGTGTAAATACAGCCGTCATAAGACCATTTAATCCAGATTGTTCTGTTGCAATATAATTAAATATTCCTTTTATGAGTTGACCAGCTTGTTCATCTGTTAAATTTTCAAAAACCTCTTTATATTTGCTATATAATATAAAACTATCTTTCATCTTCCACCCGCTCTCTTCTGTAAAACTTTTTTTATAAATAGCAAGTAACAAGAAAGAAGTTACTTGCTATTCATTTTCTTATAAACTCGTAAAACAAATCATATTAAAAATGTTCTTTCAGCATTTCATTTGCTGATGGAAATCTAAGTAATTTTACATTATATTTATTTTTTAAAGCTATTTCAGCAAATTTTATAGCTTCATTATAAGTATCAAACCAAAAATTATATTCTGTATTTTTTGTACCACTTTTATCAAGTAAAATAGCACCATATCTTATCTCATCATAATTCAAATTTTCTTTAGGCATTTTAAAATCCCCCTCATCTTTTAATTGAAGAAGTCATCTAAAAGCCCATCTGTTGATGTTGTTTGTCGAACTGTATTTTCTTCTTTTTCAGCCACTTTTATTTCTTCTTGAGGCACTTCATCAATTGTCTGTACATGTTTTTCTTCAACAACTGTACTTGTCTTTGTATCTTCTTTTACTTCTACCACTTGTTGCTCTTCTTCGCTTTCTAATTCTACTGTTTTAACACTAGTTGGAATATCAATTATTGGACTATCGCCATCAACATATTCGTAGCTACCATCTTCCTTAATAGCAGCCATATCCCTTTCAAATGCTTTTTGCATATCGATGCTCATAATTCCCCATTTTGAAATAAGTTGTCTTAACATTGTTTTGTAGGCCATACCATCAAAATCCTTGTACCAGAATGAAGAATACTTCCACATATCTTTTGGCGATACTTTTCCTGCTAAAAGTTTTTCATAATCATTTTTATTAAATGCCATTGAATACTTATCAGCATGTACTAACATTTTCTTTTTAGACCAATATAATGCTTTTCTGAAGCCATTTTCATACTCGAACATAGCATAATAACCGATAGTTGGAGTTTCTTCTCTTACCTCATCATCCTCAATCAAATTAACTTCTATTTCTTCAGTCAAAGGATCATATTTAACAAGTTCTCCTTCTTTTATCGCTAATACATTTATTTTCTTATAATAACCACTTCTAATTGCAAGTTGTATGTAGCCCTTGTACCCCATTTGAAATTGGGCAATTTTGATTTGATATGAACTACCATCTAAATTTCTAATTGTCTTATTATATGGAACTAAATAATATTGTCCTAGCTGTGGGCTTGGACTTAATTTTAATGCTTCACCTAAAAAAGCTGCTGATATAATTGAACCATTTTCACATTCTTGCAATGTTGGATTTGTACTAACAGCTGATAATATACTTGTTATAAATCTTTGCCCATTTGCTCCTCCAACCGTTTCAATAATTTTCTTTTTAACCGTTTCACACATTAAATAATTACTAAATGTTTTTTGCTCTTGCGTTTTCACTAAACTGTTTTTTACTGGCACCTGATTTTCCCCCTATCTTTTTTCTTCTCTAACTAATATTTTTATTGCTGATTTTTCTTCACCATCAATTTGAATTTCTGTAAATGCAGGAATGCAAATCAAATCAACTCCTGATGGTGCTACAAATCCTCTTGCAATAGCTATTGCCTTTATGGCTTGATTAAGTGCACCAGCACCTATTGCCTGCATTTCAGCCTTTCCTCTTTCTTTAATAAGTCCTGCTATTGCCCCTGCTACAGAATTAGGGTTTGATTTTGTTGAAATTTTTAAAATATTATTATTCATGTTTATTCTCCTATTCTTTCAAATCTTATTTTATTTTCTACTAAACACTGCTTTAAGCAATCTAATTGTTTCTTAGTTTCTATATAAGCCCTAAAATTTAATACAACTGCATATTTTCTCTCTTCTTCCACTTCTGCATTAACATTTTTCTTGCCATTGTTGCTTTCTAGCTCATTGATTTTCTCATTAGTTTCTTTAATTCTATTAGCTTCTTGAAGTGATAAACTTAATACAGTTGGATTGGCAATATTTTTAAAATAATAGTCCTTTACTTGTTTTCTGATTTCTATATCTACTATTTGTCCATCTATACACTCGATATCAGATTTTGCTTTTGCTATAATATGGTCTATGTCTTGTTTGATTTTATCCATTCCATATGTCTTATTTAGCCATCTTTCATTAAAGACAATATCAAAGTCTAAAAGTTTACTATATTCACCAACCACAGTTACAAAGTATGCAACAATCTCTTGCATTTTTGCATTATCTTCTTTTTCCTCAAAAGCTTTTATCTGCATATCTATATTTTTTGAAGCCTCGTCTATAATGGTTTCTAACTTCTTACACTTCGTTTCAAAATCTGTGAAAGGCTCTAACAATAAATTTTTAATTCTCTTGCGTTCATCACCTATTGCTTTGCTTAGTTTATTTAATGATGCCCTGTCAGTTTTTGCTTGCTTTATATTTTCCTCTGAATAAACTAAATTTTTATATGTATCAACTTTTTCTACTAATTGTTTTTCTAATTCTTCATAATTTGTAATAGCCACAGGTGTTAATGTTTTAATTTCACTAATTTGTAATTCCATATTTTATTCCTCCAATCGATCTATACTTTTAAAAAAATTTCTATAAAATTCAGTTCTTCTATCTTGAATTGGTCTATCCTCAATATAATCATGCATTCTTTCAAGTTGTGAATAGCCACATTTTTCACAATAAACCTCATTCAATATAGGAACTAAAATTAAATTTTCATTATAACTTAGTTCTTTTAAGCATTCTCCACATATCGCAAAATTGAGCTTATTATATTCCAACAATTCTTCGAGATTTATTATGAAATAATCTGTATTGTTACTTTTATTTTTATATAATTTCGCCATATATACCTCCTAAATAGCTGGTAATGTTAAAGGTGGTCTTATACCTGTTTCAACATATTCTTTCCAAAACTTAATTTCCTTTTCCTCTAACATCTTCATATCATCAGCCACTTCTTCTTTTAAAATTTTATAATGCCTTGTATCTAGCTTTATTTCTCCATCAAAATCATACTTTAGTTGTGCTTTTAATATAACGAAGGAGTATCCTGTCACATTAAGATAATGCAACACTTGACAATAATAATTGTCTGGTATTTTCTCTTTCCATTTTTCTTTCTGCATACTTTGCAAAATATTTGTTGTTTTTATTTCTAAAATTCCAATTTCTCCAGTTTCCTTATCAATTAAAGTGCCATCTAAACTAGCAAATAAGAAAGGATATTTAGGATGTTTTATAATTGTATATTCATCATGCTTCACGTTGTATTGTGGATAATCTAACTTGAACAATTCTCTTAGCAATTCTTCAGCATTAGTACCATATTTAACATATTCTCTTTCTGAAATATCTTCTGCATGTCGCTTTCCTGTTTTTTCCTCCCATAATCTAATATTGTCTTTATATGGATTTAGTCCAAGTATTGCAGCTGCATCAGATCCTCCAATACCTTTTTTTCTTTCTTCTAACCATTCATCTCTTGTCATATATTGTCCTCCGATTTCCATTCACAAATTTTATATAGTTTCTTTTTTTCTTTACCTCTAATTCCTAAAACTTGATATAAAATAAAAGATTCATATTCTTTTATTTTTTTCTTATTACTTGCTATGGTTCTAAAATATTTATTTTCATTTGTTTTCCTCCAAAATTTGATTTAGTCTTAAATTTGTGGTACCATATAGTCGAAAACAATTTTTTATGTATTGTTTTTGTTGAACTAAACATTTTCGTTTGCAGACTCGATGTTTAGTTCTTTTTTTATTACTAAATTTCTCAATACTGCACTTGCTTCATTTAGCATTTTATATATTTCGTCGGTATCTTCGCCTCTTAGTCTAGTTATTTCATATTTTGCATCTTCAATTATTCTAGATACGCTAATAATGTCTTGTTTAATTGTTCTTTGGTCGATTTGCTCAAGCTCTTTTTCACATATTGCTAGGATACCATTAATGTCTTGGTGTTCTGCTAAACTCTTAATATCTTCAAGCACATCTTTTACATATTTCTCATCCATATTTTTCACCACCTTTCTACTTGATAATTTGAATTACTTGTCCTGGGTAAATGATGCAATCGTTCAAGTTATTCAATTCTCTTAACTCATACAAGTACGAACGCACATCTTGTCCAGATTTTTTATATTCACAAGAGATAGACCACAGTGTATCTCCTGCAGATACCATATAATTTTCAGTTTTAATGCTTTTATATGCTACGCATTTGTTTAATAATGCAATTAGAATTATCATTAAAATTGTTATAGATGTTATAAATCTTTTTTTATTCACTATTTTCACTCTCTTCATTTCTCCTCTCTATATCAATAATTCCTCTGTCTATTTGACTTTCAATTAATCTCAACATCACGTCATCTAGCATCGAAAATCTTAAATTCTTTTCCCCTTCTGTTTTCGGCAAATAATCATCGCAAATTTTAATGGTTGTTCCACCACTCTTATATTCTTTTATTACAGCCATGTAATCACCTCTTTACATGTTATTCATTGAGCTTGTACATTTACATTCTTTTCTTTAATTCTTGAAATAGCAAACCATCTGCAAGTATTTCAAGTATCGGCTCGTGCAATGCCTTAGATATCAACTTTATGTCTTCTGGATTAGGCTGAATTTTATTTGTTTCTACAAGACTCATCCAATCTTGACTTCTCATTACTGCTTCTGCTAATTCATCTTGACTCATTCCATTACCTTTTCTTAAATATTTTATAAAATCGCCTATTTGCATACGTTTGCTCCTTTCTTAAATAATAAGTCTTTAAAATAAATATCTTCTAAATTTTCTCTATATTTAATTGCTTCATCTAATGACTTAAAATATTTAACACCATAATTTTTTCCCCTGAATTGTATTTTTGCTTCCCAAGCTTTTGCTCTTTTATGCCAGGTAACACCCGTTTTACCTGATTTGTTTCTGATTGATATTCCTCTGTTGCACATATTTTCTTGATGCGTAACTATTCTTAAATTATTTCTTCGATTATCCAATTTATTTCTATTTTTATGATCAACTATTCCTTGACTTCCCATAATTAATTTGTGTAAATAAATTGGTCTATTTCCAGAACCACCACTAGCAACTACATATCCATTTTGTTTATGATCTTCATACCAACTTTTATGCTTTACAATTTTCCAATCTTCATAGTCAAAATAAAATGGTCTATTTGTGTTAGTGGTCCAACCTACAATATAGTCGTCGTAATATTTAAAGGTATTTCGTTTTTTTCTCATTTTTCAAGCTTTCTCCGTTTTTATTGTTTTTTCTCGTAAAATTATTTTTTTACGAATAAAAACAATATTTTCCTTTCTCACATCATGTTAATATATTTATAACAAAGCAAGGCTGCTTAACTTTTGTTATGTTATTAAATATACTTTTAGTGAACTTTTATTGTAAAAAAATTTCGCTTACATTAGCTGTCGGAAATTCTTCTTTAAATTTTTGCATTGTTTTTAACGAAGGATTTTTAGCTCCACACTCCATTTGTTTGTACATAGAAAGCGACAATCCCAATGTTTTAGCCATTTCCTCATTAGTTTTATTAATTGTTTTTCTAAACAATTTAAGCTTTTCTCTTGACATACAGCATCACCTCTCTTTCGTTCACAATTAGTATAATATACAATTAGTGAACTTTTGTCAATACTATTTTAAAAAAATTTTTTAATCCGTTGACAGTTCACCACTAGTATACTAAAATGTACTTATAGTATATAGGGATAGGAGAAAAATATGATACGAATAAAACAATTACGAGAAGAACTAGGTTATACCCAGCAAGAATTAGCTGACAAATTAAAAAAAGCTAAAAGTACTATTGCTATGTATGAAAACGAAACACGAAAACCAAGTTTGAAAGTCCTTAAACAATTATCAAATATTTTTGATTGCAGTGTAGATTATATTTTGGGCATATCAGAGAAAAGAGAAAAAGATAACGAACCTAAACTTGTTATTAACAATGATCATATATATGAAGCTCTTTTAAAAATAACAAATAGAGATAATAAACGACTTTTGCCTGTTCTAGGTACTGTAAAAGCTGGCTATAATTACTTAGCACAAGAAAATATAATTGATTATATAGACCCATCTATGAATATCGCTGACCCAGAAAACTATTTTGGACTTATAGTTAAAGGCGATAGTATGGCGCCACTATTTGATGAGGGCGATTATTTAATAGTTCATAAATTAGATGGAGAATTTAGTACAAATGATATAGGCATAGTTTTAATTAACGGTGATGAAGCTACAGTTAAAAAAGTAGTAAAAACAGATGTAGGTATTGAGTTACACGCTTTCAATCCTTATTATCCTGTAAAAAAGTTTACTTATGAAGAAATGGATAAATTACCAGTTAAAGTTATTGGTGTAGTGGTCAGACAAATTAGAAATTGGAAATAAGTTTTAAGCAATTTCACATTTAAAATTGAGGAGAATTTTTATGTTAGATAAATTAAGAGAAATATTTAAAAATGTATTCAATTGGCTTATCAATGCTTTTGTAATTTGTGGACTTGCTTTCGGATATATGTGGTTTTGTATTGATGTTGGAAAAGAAATATTTGGAGAATATGCTAGCATTTCTTTAATATTAGGTGCTTTTATATATGGATACTATTGGAAGAAAAATGAAGATAAAAAAGATATTGAAGAAAGAAATCAAATTATTCAAAATGCAGAAAGAGAACACAAAACACTCAATTTTATTAAATTTATATATGAAACTAATTATTCTTCTTTAACAGTAATCGATAAGATGGTTTTATCATCAAACCATTTTTCTGAAATAAATATATATTTAAAAACGAACGAAAAAATAAAGCAAAAAATAAACGACATTTTTTGGATTCAGACGGAAGACCAACTCGCAAAATTAGATAAATATTTGAATAACGTTATAGCTAAAGACGATACAATGCAAAAAGCACTTTTTAATTTAGGTTCAATTGATGAAAATGATATTAACAAGTATTTAGAAAATACTAATGAATGAAGAAATCTGCGATATAAACTACCATATGAAAGAGGTTAAATATGTCATACGCAATTTATTTAAGAAAATCGAGAGCTGATTTAGAGTCAGAAGCTAACGGTGAATTAGAAACTCTTGCAAAACATGAAAGACAATTAAAAGAATTAGCTTCTAAACTTAATTTAAATGTTACAAAAGAATATAAAGAAGTAGTTTCGGGTGAGACTATCTCAGCACGCCCTCAAATGCAAGAACTTTTAAGAGATGTTCAAAACGGTTTATATGAGGGCGTTCTTGTTATGGAAATTGAAAGACTCGCTCGTGGTGATACAATTGACCAAGGACTAGTAGCACAAACATTTAAGTACTCAGATACAAAAATAATCACTCCAACAAAAACTTATGACCCCAATAATGAGTTTGATGAAGAATACTTCGAATTTGGCTTGTTTATGTCTAGAAGAGAATATAAAACCATAAAGCGTAGACTTCAGGCTGGTAGAGCTCGTGCTGCAAAAGACGGTAAGTTTATTGGTAACACTACACCATACGGTTATGATAAAGAGAAAATTAAAGGTGACAGTGGTTTCAAACTCGTCATAAACGAAGAAGAATCAAATGTTGTTAAACTCATATTTCAATGGTTTACCAATGGAGATTCGAAAAGAGAAATCAAACGCAAATTAGATACCATGGGAGTGCTCTCTCGCCAAGGTAAACCTTGGAATGTATCTGTTATTAAAGATATTTTATATAATCCTACTTATATCGGCAAAATACCTTGGCTCCGTCGTGGTGAAACTAAAAAAATGATTAATGGAAGAATTGTAAAAAGAAGACCCAGAAATAATAATTATGAAATGTATAACGGGTTACATGAAGCTATTATTGATATAGAGACCTGGGAAAAAGCACAAGTTCTAAATCAGGCTGTTATTCCTAAAATTCCGTTAAATCGAGAAATTCAAAATCCATTGTCTGGCATCATTTTTTGTGCAAAATGTGGACATGCTATGCAACGTAGACCATATCTAAAAAAAGGGCAACCACCTTCACTAATCTGTACATATTGTGATAACATTAGTAGTAAATTTGACCTCGTAGAAGAGAAATTAATACAAGCATTAAATGATTTATTAAAAGAATATTCATATACTTATAAGCCAATAAAAAACAAAAATAAAATCAATTATGCCGATGAAATAAAAAAAGAGCTAACAAATGAAAAGAATAAATTAGATAAATTATACTCTTTCTTGGAAAGCGGAACATACTCAAGCGAAGAGTTCCTTATGCGTTCAAAAGTGATTAAAGGGAAAATATCAGAGTTAGAGAATTTATTAAAAAAGGAAGAAAAATCTGCATTAAAATTAAATTCAAATCAATTTGTTCCTATACTGAAAAATGTTTTGGCTACTTACGAAAACTCTACTATTAAAGAAAAAAATGAACTCTTAAAGACCGTTCTTGAAAAGGTAACTTACCTAAAAACGAAAAAAGCTTTAAAATTAACTGATGATCCATACGAATTTGAACTTGTGCTATATCCTAAAATACAGAAATAACAACATACGCAAAGCACCAACAACTTGTTGGTGCTTATTCTTCTGTTCCTATATCGTTTAATGTTGCTTTTGTTATCTCGGTAGGCATACTAAATCTTTGGCTCAAATACCTAAGTGAAGCTCCTAATTCTCCGTCAGGACCACCATATTGGCTTATTATAAATTTTGCCATTTGTGGGTTTGGATTCTTTATATTTATTGGATATTGTAATTTTTTATCATACCCCCACATATTTTACACCATCCTTTCCCATGGCCATGGATTTTTAATCCACAACCACTCACAATCAGTTGCAGCATTAACAGCTTTTAATGGACCGTATTTTTCTTCATATTCTGCTCTTGCAACCTCAGCTTCGTCTGCTACATCTTGATACAAAGCCAAAGCTTCTTTATCAAAAGGATGCGTATTTAAATATAATTGTAAATCATACAATTTAAAATCAAGTGCCATTAAGTCTTTCAATTTAGATTCTTGATCATTCATTACGATCAACCTCCTCACATGTTTCTGTTTGAATTAAATATTGAATCATGCATTGAGATTGATTTTTTGTGTATGGACTAACCAATTCTGGGAATGTTGTACCATGTTCTAAAGAGTCAAGTGGACAAAATGTTTGATCAATATATTGATATGGAACATATGCATTTGCAAGCATTGGGTTATTAGGCATTTCTGGTAGTTCCCTACAATTTTTTGGACAGCAATTACAGCATCTACGTCTGCTGTTTGCTCTACTATTTCGCATATACATAAAATACCTCCTAATTTTTATGATATATTATAAAATATGCAAAATAATAAGATTTTGTGTCGAATATTATTTCAATTTAATATATCAAACCATTTTGAATCTTTTATCCAAATATCTAAAACTTTGTATGGAGCTTATAAAACTTCTTAAGTTAATTTGTTTACTCTTATAAAGGTATTGGCGCTTTTTCAATCTTTTCTTTATTAATCTATAATTTTTATATTTTCCGTATATATCACGTCCAAGAAATATAAAGTTAGAATTAGAATTATAAATTCTTGTCTTTTTATTTAATATTAGTTTTTCATCTTCTAAGAATTTTCTTATTTTTTCCAAACATCCTTTTAAATACTCTTTTGACGGATGAAATAAAACAAAGTCATCTTGATATCTTAAATAATATTTAATTTTCAAAACTTCTTTAACGTAATGGTCAAAATCATTTAAATAAAATATTGCCAATATTTGTGATGTCATGTTTCCAATGCTAAGTCCTTCTGTGTCGCTATCTATTATATCGTAAACTATTTTTAATGCATCTTTGTCTTTTATCTTTTTTAATAACTTTTCCTTTAAAACATCATGATCTATACTTGCAAAAAATTTCTTTATATCACATTTTAAAATGTAATATTTTTTATATTTGGTATCACAAATATTTCTGTATTTATAATACAAATCTAATCCTGCTTTTGTTCCTAATCCGAGGTCTACTTGCCACATTAGCGGATATCAAGCATGGTAAAATAGATGGCATTAATATTTGTCTTGCAACCAAATGATTTATTAACTTATCAAACATGGTTTGACTAACAACTTTTCTCTTTTTGGGTTCATATATTTCAAATCTGTAATAAGGTCCTGGCTTATATATTCTATTTTTTAGTACACTATATACCTTAAATATATTAATACACTCTAACTCTTTAAACTTATTAGCTTTCTTTTTATTTCTAGTATTACTACACACTTCATCAAAGGCTGATTTTATATTTTCAAACTTATACATATTTTGATATAAATTTCCTACTCTTTTCATGGTGCTGTCATCCTCTTTTCTATTGTACAAGAAAGATGAAAATCTTCGATTTTCATTCTTTCGACTCTCGAGAGTTTTCGACTGAAAGGAAGAAAATCTCTCGCATAAATTAAAGTTTTTTATATAATAGGAAAAAAATTAATACATAAAAAGTTGCAAATTTGTTACTTTCCTATTACATAAAAAAAGTAGCTTTACAAAAAGCTACCTAAAATAGTAGTAGACACCACTCCCTTTCAGAAACTCTTACTAACAAATGATATCATCTATTTTCTCTTTATACTTAAATTTTATCTAAGTAATGGACAATAGTCTGTTTCTAATTTTCTCATATATAGCCATTAACTATATACCCTCAATTTTTAGAAGCTACAGGGCGAAGACCATACGCCGGTGCGTTCGTATTAGCGGTAGAATTGCACAAGTTGTTGCCGTTCGTATTGCCAGAATATGCATTACGCATTTCGAAGTTAGCATACTCGTTATCAGGATTTAAGTTAACGTACGACGAAGCCAGCCTTTACAACTATGCCCAAAAGATGTTAATTTTTACTTTATCTTTCAGATTTTTATAGATATATTAGTTAGTCAAATTAATACATACTAACAATATTTCATACAGTGCCTATTGCTTCCTTACCACTTTCAACTGTAGTCTTCAACCAACCAATTAAATATCTAATAATCTGTTCTAGTTTTTCTCCAAACTTATAATATTTTTTATAATTAATTATTTGCTTTTCTGCACACATTTTTATAAGAAAATCTAATTGCTTTATTAATGCAATTGCTCTTTCAATTAAATCTCTCCTTTTCATAGCTATGCTAGTAACGTTTGCTTCATTAACTGTAAATAGTAAGTCATATCCTCTCCTCATAATTTCTTGCTTCAATTCAATTTCTTTTTTAGGGAAATTGATTAAATTTTTATCAGCAGTTTGCAAGAACTCTTTTACTAAAATAACTATTTTAAACTTATCCTTAATCATATAAAATCTCTTCTATACTATTTATTTTTTCCTTTATAGTTTCATCTGATATATTACTAATAAGATGTTCATATATTGCATCAATTTTATTTTTTCTAACTATATATCTGTGTGCTTTATTGTACAATTCTGAATATTGATTTTTGTCTTTAAATTCTTCTTCACTAATAACTTCATAATTACTTGCCTTCTCTAAAACAATATAATCAATATTTTTATCTTCAAGTGTTTTTAATACTTTGTTCAATGCCATCTCTGGAAAACCAACTGTATTTACATTTGTTTCTACCTTTTTTATTTGATAATTGAATAAAAAGGCTAATATATATGAATCTTTTCCATAGGCATGATAAAATTTTCCTATCTTTACTAAAAGTATTTTTGTAGGGTGTACTTCTTTCATTGTTCTAATCATATTTGTTGTACTCACTTTATTGAAATCTCCTTTATTTATTATTGTCTTTCGTATAATTTTGCCCTGTGCAAGCAGACCAAAAGCCTGCTCGCACACACGTCCTATTTAATGTTCCATGCTGATTCTGAAGTTTGTCCGTCGCTTGATGTATCTGCTATATCTAGGAGCTTAGAGCTTAGAGAAACTACAGGGCGAAGACCACACGCCGGTGCGATCGTATAAGCGGCAGAACTGCACAAGCCGTAGCCGTACGTATAGCCAGAATAAGCAAGACGCACCCCGAAGCTAGCAAACTCGCGACCAGGATCTAAGTAAACGAACGACGAAGCCAGCCAGCCAACGTTCGCTCCTAGTATACTGCTTATTGTTGAATTACCTGCTCCAGGGTTATAAGTATACCATGTTTTTGATGTTAATACTGGTTCATTTGCACTCTTTAACTCTTTATAATCATTCTCATTTGCTGCTGTATGCGTTACCCCACTTGCATCATCCCATGTATAAAATCTTGGTTTAGTTACTCCCGCTCCATGCTTTTTGGCTGTGTATACTTTTCCGCCCGCTTCTACATCTTTTAATTCAGTATCTGGCGTATCTGCTGGATACCATGCATATCTTAAGTTGTCTGTTGGTTCTATGTATCCTGTTGCTTCATTCAAATCCTCTATTGTCATACTTCTTGCCACCAATCCCTTGTCTGTATTTGAATATAGCTTTTCACATAGTCTATGTAGTTCAT
>CAVHNT010000001.1:0-6294 GCA_963637565.1 bacterium | reverse complement strand
TTTTTTATACAACAGGAAAGAAAATCAATACATAAAAAGTTGCAAATTTGTTTCTTTCATGTTGTATAAAAAAAGGACATCATGCAGACGTCCTTTTCATATCTTAGTTAGCAATAATCATAATTTGCCGTATCTCTTATTTTTCATCTTCCTCATCTTCATCATGATGACAACCATGACAATGATGTTCTCCACATGAACCATCACAGCAACCATCTGCTTCATCAAATAATAATTCCATTTCTATTACGTTACCGCACTTTGGACACTCAAATTCTTCTCCGTCCTCTGGAATTCTAAAAGGAATCATTTCACCACAATAAGGACAAGCTGCCTCAAAATCATTAAGGTTTTCTATCATTTCTTCTTCTATTTGAGAAAGAACATCAAAAATTTCTTCTGTTTTCTCTTCTAATTTTACTTGTCTTTCAGATATTTCAAGAAGTTTATCTGTAAACATAGTAATAAGCTCTGATACAGAATTCATTACTTTTTCAGCCTCTTCCTTATTTGAAATAGTATCTTTAATTTCATTAACTTTCTTTGTTAATTCTTCCTTCATACTATACCTATACCCTTTCCATGTATTCACCAGTACGAGTATCTATACGAATCTTGTCACCAATTTCAACAAAAAGTGGTACGTTTAAAACATATCCAGTTTGTGTTGTAGCTGGTTTTGTAGCACCTGTTGATGTATCACCCTTAAATCCTGGCTCTGTATATGTAATTTCAAGTTCAACAAATATCGGAGGCTCTATACCAAATACTTTACCTTTATAAGATACAACTTTTACATTCATGTTATCTGTTAGATAATTTAAAGTATCTCCCAACTCATCTTTGTTTAATGGTAATTGCTCATATGTCTCATTATCCATGAAATAATACATATCACCGTCATTGTATAAATATTGCATATCCTTTCTGTCAATTTGTGCTTCTTGCACTTTTTCTGTTGGGTTAAATGTTTTCTCTAAAACAGAACCTGTCATAACATTTTTTAATTTAGTTCTTACAAATGCTGCTCCCTTACCTGGTTTAACATGTTGGAACTCAACTACTCTATATACTTGGCTATCCATCTCAAATGTTACACCATTTCTAAAATCTCCTGCACTTATCATTATTAAAACTCCTCTCGAATGTGTTTTTACTGTGACATTTTATAACAAAAGTGCCATTTTTTCAACCCCTTTTTATTATTTTACAGAATTTATGTGAATTTTATCGACCTCAACACCCAATTCATTTTGTACTATATTTTGAATTTGTGCCACTTTTGCATCATCAAGATTCTCATCTAAAGCAACAACATTAACACTTCCTTTATTTACCAATATAGAAACCTCTTCTATTCCTTTTAGTTTTATCAAATTTTCAGCGATAGAAATCGCATTTTTTTCATCATTAATTCTTTTTATCTCACTTTGAGCAAATTCTTTTTGATCATCAGACACTCCTGCATCACTTAATATATTTTTGTATGTTTCTAATTGTTCTGCATAGTTGTTGTTTCGTGCAATCCTGTTTTCGGAAAAGTACTCCGTAGAAGTTACCTTAACGTTTTTATCTTCCACATTATCAACTATATTTGTAACCAAATTTGAACTATCAACAAAAACCGCATCTCCAAGATTTTCATCAATTATCCCTGTTACCTCAACATTATATGCTTTATTAGGGTCATTTTTATAATTTAAAAATCCAGCTATTAACAACATAACAATAACACTCCACGTTAATATTTGATTTTTCTTAATGACACTAAATTTGAAATTCATATTAAAACCTCCTTGTGACTATTAAATTTTACCACTCGCAAAAACTTGTATTCTATGATTTGGTACATCAACAGCAGCTGTTACAGCTCGTATCAAATTTTCTTTAACATTAGTGTTACCTGCACCATCAGCCACCACTATCACACCAATGATTGTAGGTAATACATTTTGCTTTAGCATGGGCGTTTTATTATTACCGCTTTGCTCATAGATTACATTTTCTTCTGTACTTGTTTCTTCCGTTTTTCTTTCACCACCACTACTATCTTTTTCACTCACAACAGTAGTAGTCGTTTTTACATCCGTCATTGGTTGCTTTAAAACTTCATTCGAATAAGAAACCATTACTGACACTTTTCCAGCACCATTAATTTTTGATAGTATACTTTCAAGTTTCTTTTCAAGGTTAATATCGCCAGTAGAACTATCTTTGTTTGATACTGTTTGAACCAAATTTGTATTTTTGTTATTCTGATTGTTTTCAAAAAAAGTATTTATCACTATCAATACTATGATGGCAAGTATTAAAAATATTACTAAATTTTCAATCATCTTTTTATTATTAAACTTCTCTAATAGTTTATCCAAAACCTATTCCTCCTTTGTTTTATTCGTTTATCTTAACATCATCAATTCCATATGTTCTTTTTAACATATTTTTAATATTAGTCATTTCTATAAACGAAACATTATTTTCGTTTGACATATAACTATTTGAAACTTCTATTCTAACAGGTGCAATTTCACCATTACTAGATTCTATTTCTAGTCGTAAAGCCTTGGGCTCTAATGAATATTCATCATATTCACATTCGATACTGTGAACAACATAACCAGCTTCATTTAATCGTTTGACAATGCCGTCTTCAATATTTTTTTTATACTTTAAAACTACTTCATTGATATATTTATTTTCATAGTCTTTTTCTAAATCAATATATTCCTTCTGATTTTGTTCAAAAACTTCTTTCAAGTCAAAATCTTTGTTAATTAGACTTATAATTGGATTTATAAGAATTATTGTAATAATTACTCCACAAACAAAAATTACATATTTTCTATTTGTACTATTAGGGAGTATCATTTGAATTATATTCATAAGAAATGACGAACAAATTATGGCAATAGCATAATTTGATAACCCATCAATCAAACTCATCACCATTCTTTCAAACTTTCATTTAAGACGTATCATATTGAAAAATTTCCTAATTTTATCATTATTGTTGTAGATATTATAAACAACATGCATACTGTTGCCATAAGTGCAAAAACAATCTTTATAGAATCTCCCATTCCACTCATGCACTTAGATATTCGTGAATCAACAATAGGCTCTATTAAGGCTGATGCCACATTATATGTAATCATCATAATTAGTGCACTAATTAATGGATTAAGTACAATTGAAATAATAGCAATCATTCCAATAATTCCAACAGCATTTCTTGTAATCAATGTTGCACCCAGTATACTGTCAGTAGCATCACTTAAAGCCTTACCGACAACTGGTATAACTGTACTAACAATACTTTTGGCCGCCTTTGCTGTTACACCATCAACATTAGCCCCCAAAGTTCCTTCTATAGACAAAATACCAATAAAGATAATCAAAATAAATTCTAAGCACCATAAACACGTTTTTTGAAGTAACTTTGGTATTTTAGAAACCTTAATATTTTCAGATATATTACCAATTAAATTCATCATTGTAGAAATAAAAATTATAGGAAGTATAACATTTGCGACTATAACATTTATAGTGGACGTCATAACAAGCAGAATTGGTTGAAGAATACTAACAGAAACTATACTTCCATTTGCTACAAGCAAACTTAAAACCAATGGAATAAGCATGTTCATAAAATCATTCAATTTTGTTATTGTTTCTTTGCATAATGAAACAATATCTGTGTAGGAAGCAATAATCAGAATGATTATAAAAAGGTAACATACATAAAACGCAATTTCACTAACATTGCCACCAAATGATGATTGTATATTCTTAAGTATGCTACAAAGAATACTTACTGCAATTATCGAAAAAATTATTTTAGCATTTTCCTTTATCTTTCCAATAAATATATTAATAATTTTATTAACAAGATTCTTAGAATCAACCTTTGTTCCGTTTGTTAATTCGTCAACTAAATTTTGACTATTAAGTTCTGGGAAAAAATCAGCAGTATATTGTTTTGTTTCATTTAAAAAGGTACTAATATCCATCTCTGCAGCATATGAAACTTTTAAGAACACACAAAGAGTAAGCACTATACAACATATAATCTTCTTCATAAGTATATCTCCATTTAAATTATTGCGGTAATGGTCTCTACAAGTGTAGATATTATTGGAATAGATAAAGTAACAATTAACAATTTACCAGCTAATTCAATTTTTGAACTTATTGCACTTTCACCAGCGTCTTTGCACATATTAGAAGCAAACTCAACCAAATAAGCAATACCCGTAATTTTCAAAAGAATCTTGAAAAACTCTTTATTTATCCCAACAGTATCAACTAAATTTTCAAGCAAATTTATAATTGTACCAACCTTACTTACTGCAAAAAGTAGCAATGTTGCACCTGCAATAACAGATGCATAAATTGCATACTCACTTTTGTATTGCTTTAGTAAAACAATTATAAATGTTGCAACTAATCCAAATGCCACAATTTGAGTTATATTCATAAGAACTCTCCCAATCTACAAATTAAATAATGTCTTTACTGTATTAAATAATTCACTAATTTCCTTAACAACCATTGCAAGAACTATAACAAGCCCGGTAAGTGTCGTCATCATAGCCTGGTCTTCACGACCGGCTCTCACAAGCACTTGATGAAGTACAGCAACAAGAATACCAATTGCGGCAATTTTAAAAAGTAAATCAATACCCATAATTATCCTCCTATAAATAACAGTAATTTAACTAATATTCATTTATAGCAGTATTATGATAATGATAAGTCCACACAACACACCCATATTTCTATAAAGTTTAAAATTTTTATTTTTTTCTTCTTTTGCACTTTCTAATTGCGATTTAAGAGAATTATAAACCAATCTTATATTCTTTAATTGTCCCTCTAAATCCGTTTGGCCAAGAGAAATTCCAAGTTCTTTCAAAATTTCAATATCCTCGTTATTCAAGCTCAAAAATATTTTTTCGTCATCTATAACTTGTTTAAAAATATCTCCTGCAGATGAATTTTTATTTTCTCTTACTTCTTCTGCTGTTATAAAAAATATTCTATATATCTTAGTTTTTACATTATCTGCAATATACATAAAAGTTGTTGTAATTGAATCATATGTATACTTTATTCGAGTTTCAAAAATTTCAAGTGCAAGTAATAAATCATTTATTTCAGAAACTCTAGATGAAAACTTATTTGCAAGTAAATATCCTATAAAAGACGAAATTCCAAACACCATTACAATAAACACACACTTAAGAATAAACATCAACATATTTATTATCCTCCATTTTATAAATATTTTTTATCGTACCAGGCGGACCATCTTTTGAAAGAACAATAACATTCCTAAAAATATTACGTTCAAGTAATTTTGATGTCATATCATTTAATCCCATTCCATGAATTGTCAAAAGTAGTTTTATACCAAGACAGACAGCCTCAAGAATTGCATTCACATCATTTTCGCCACCTATTTCGTCAGTAGCAATAATATCTGGTGCCATACTTCTTATCATCATTCTGATACCAACACTTTTTATACAGTTATTCATAACATCCGTTCTAATTCCAATATCATTTTGTGGTACACCCTTATACATTGCAGCAATTTCTGAACGTTCATCAACAAGTCCAATGGTATAATGCTTGTCCAATCCTTTTTTATTACTTAGTACCCTAATCATATCTCGCAAAAGAGTAGTCTTACCACATCCGTGGTGGAGAAATTATTATTGTGTTTTCAAACTTCTCCAAGCACATTCTGCTCAAAACATTCAAACTACAATCTTTAATTTCCCTTGCTATACGAATATTCAAACTAGATATGTATTTAATATTTTTTATGCATCCATCTTCAAAAATGCTTGTACCTGAAATTCCAATTCTATGGCCACCCTTAATTGTAATAAAACCAGAATTAAGTTCATTTTGAATAGAGTAGATAGAATTGTCAGAAAAATTCCCGAGTACCCTCAAAACATCTTCTGTCGTAACGATATAATCTGTAATAAATTCATTTTTGTAAGATGATATAATTATAGGGCACCCAGTTCTAATTCTAATTTCACATGCCTTGTCCAAAATTTCAGAATCACATTTATTAATTTTCTCTTTAATATTTTCTGGAAAATATGATAAGATTTCATCATATATTTTTGAGAGCATATAATATTCACCTCTAAAATATGTATATGCATTACTCTCTAATTTTAGAACTAAAAATATACAAGAAAGATAAAAAAGTTTATCAAAAAAGATGAAAATCTTCGATTTTCATTCTTTCGTCCCTCGAGAGTTTTCGACTGA